>CALZMK010000391.1 GCA_945788545.1 uncultured Prevotella sp. | reverse complement strand
TTGATGCCGAGGACTGGGGAGTGCCGCAATGGAGTGACACCAACTATAATGGTGACTCGTGGGCTCTTGGAGCGCAGTATTGGGCAGAGAAAGCCCATAGCGAAGGCTATAAGGCGCGCTTTGGTATATTGCTCGACATGGTGGGTGGCATAGGTGCGATGTTCCATCGTGAGGCATTCTCACAACAGTATGCCTCAACTATTGTTGACAAGGTGTGGGCAGCTGCCAAGGTGGCGATATAGCAGCATGTTCCCGGATGCCGATGGCGGTATGATTACCGACGACCATGTGCCGGTTAACGAGAAAGCCAATATCCCTACAGTGGATATCATCCCCTTCTATGCCAACTGCGAGCAAAGCTCGTTTGGTCCTACATGGCATACTATTAACGACACCATGGAGAACATAGACCGCAATACCCTCAAGGCAGTGGGACAGACTGTCATACAGGTTATTTTCTCAGAATAAGTCCGAGCGGATTCTGACAGTATTTACCTTTGAAGTAATCCAACGTCATGCGGTTGATGTCATGGCGTAGTTGCAATGCCTCTTTTGATTGGTCGGGCATGGCGAGCGGACTGTTTTCCACACGAACGTTGAGTGTATTGTCGAATAGGTGTATGTGCATGGTCACCTTACCCTCCACCTTGGTCATCTCCACGGTACCCGTAAGCAGACTGTCAATCACTTGTCTCATCCTGCCGGCATCGGTATTTATTATGAAGGAGTCAACATTTGAGTCGATAGCGAACGTTGCTTCAGGGCATTTTGCTTCAGCCGCAATTATTGCATCGCGGCACATCTGAATGAAGTCCCAATCAGATATCTGCCACTTGGTCATACCGGCTTCAAGGCGAGAGAAGTCGAGCACTCCATTTACAAGATACATCAGCAGTTGGGTGTCCTTGCGTATTATGTCGGCAAATTGTGTGCGCTCTTCCATTGTGAGTGTAGTGTCATTGGCAAGTGAGGTGGAGAATCCCACCACTGTGTTCAATGGCGTTCGTATGGCGTGACTCATATTGGTGAAGAAACTGTCCTTCTGACGGTTATGTTCCTCTGCCTCGGCAAGAGCATCCTGTGTCTTCATGCGAGCCTTTTTCAGTTTAAGACTCGACATGAACAGTCTTGCGAGGATTATCACCATGAGCAGTGTTACCACCGCCATGATTATGATAACCGCCATGTTTCTGTTGGCACGCAGTTGCTCAGCTTCGGCCTTAATGGTGTTAAGGCGGCTTATGTTACCAAGTTCTTCCACCTGCTTCTCAGATATAGAGTTGTTGATGGAGTCGGTCATGTAATCCACCTTCTTGTATAATTCAAGAGCCTTGTCATATTGTTTGCATTCATACAAAATGTCGGCACGCTGACGCAAGCATTGCATAGTGTTGGCAAACTTCACCACGTTCTTCTTCGACATCACGAGAGCTTTGTCGTTGAGTTCGAGAGCCTCGTTGTATCTTCCCATCTGCATCATCATGTAGCACTGCGCGTTGACAAGCAGTGATTTATAGTTGGGATATGTGAGTTTCTCATTATATTGTTTGGCGAGTTTTTCGTGCTCCTTGGCCTTAGCGAAGTTCTTCACCGACGACCAATACAATATGTGGCAGTATTCCACAAACAGGCGATGGTCGTTGAGTGTTATAGCCATCTCGGGTGTCTGCTTGATCATCTTTTCTATCACTGCGTCAATCTCCTTGAGAGGTTCCTTCATCATTGAGTATTTGTCGATGGTGATGTAGTAGTTGAGAATCTGCATGATTACCGTGAACTGCATCGAGAGATCACTCGATTGGTACATCAGCTTGTGGGCACTATGCAGCACCTTGTCGGCCTCATGCCATCTGCGTGTGCCGATATATGAAAGCGACATACATATATATGCCTTCACCATACCGTCCTTGTAGCCTTGCTTTTTGGCAAGTTTGAGCATATTGCTCGCCTCGTCGAGTGCATATTCGAATCTCTCGTTGTATATGTAGGTATTGACGAGTGTGTATTGCATCTCGAAGAACAGGTTCCATTTCTTGCATTTCCTTGCCACCTTCATACCATAGTTGGCCCAATACACCACACTGTCCAGACGGTCGTCGTACATATAGTGGTGGTTGACGATAAATGCCAATGCCATTGCCTGCATTGTGTCAACCTTCAGTCGTTTGGCTTCGTCGAGCATAATCATGGCATCGTTTACTCCCTCGGGCCGTAGCTGTGAGACACTCACAAGTTCGGATACCTTGGTAAGACGTTCCTTGCCGTGAGGTAGCTTGTTTACCTCGCGTCTGAGGCTGTCCACGCTTGTCTGTGCCGGGGCAGATAGGATTGAGATGGCAAGTGCCAATAGGATAATCAGTCGTTTCATGCCTTTGCCTCCTTTCTGTCTATAGGATGAGTGAAGCAGAATCTCGCACCGTCGTTATAATCAGGGTCCACCCATATCTTTCCACCCAAACGCTCGATGATGAGTCGGCAGATGGATAGTCCCAGTCCTGTGCCTTGTGCGTTCTCGTCGAGTTTCTCAAATCGGTTGAATATCTTTTCACGCTTTTCTGGCGCTATGCCGCATCCTGTGTCGGTGACGCTGAACAGTGCCGCATTGCCCTCTTTAGTTAGTGTCAACACAATGCTTCCCTTGTCGGTGAACTTATTTGCATTCACAAGCAGGTTGATAAGCATCTGTTGCAGTCGAGCCTTGTCGGTGGATAGTGTCAGCGTGTCAAGGTCTGACTCGAATCGTATTTCGGCAGCCGTGCGCTTCACCTTATCCACTGTCTCCACCACGTTGCGGCATATCTCCACGGCATCCT
>CALZMK010000390.1 GCA_945788545.1 uncultured Prevotella sp. | reverse complement strand
GCGACAATTGCTCAAACCCGTTGAGACGGTATCTGAGCAATTGTATGTCGGCAAATCTTTCGCCAGTGTAAAGAAAATCAGTTGATGTCATTCAGAATTCTATTTTGACTTCTTTTTGACCATTGAGGGGTGCTGCTTGAGGTGTTGCAGGCGATATTCCCTTGGAGTCATGTTCATAATCTTATAGAACGAGGCATAGAACGACTGGCGGTTGGCAAATCCCACCATATCACTCACCTCCTCCATCTTCAGATCCTGGTATCTCTTATCTACAAGAATCGTCATAGCCTCCTCGATGCGGAACTTATTGACGAAAGATGTGTAATTCATGTGGAATCTCACGTTCACCACAGCAGAGATATAGCGAGTGTTAGTGCCGAGATCCTCAGCGAGTTTCTTAGCAGAATAGTCCTTGTCCTTATACTTCTTCTGCATCACGATGATATTCAGGATTTTCTCCTTCATATCGTCCATCAACTTAGGGCTTACCAATGTGCGATAGGCAGCTTCCTTTTCTTTCTTTTCAGTAATGTTATACTTTGCCATACTCTCTAATTTTTAATGGTTGTATTTATTTTACAGTGCAAAGATAGTATTTTTTCTACAAGTGTCCTAATTTTAGAAGTTTTTTTTTCTAAAAAAATCATAACTTAACCATAAAATCAGGAAATAGTGTGGAAAATATCAGTTGAGATACACTGTTTTGTCGTAAATCCCCGCCTGACGCAATGCTTCCTTGCGCTCAACGCATGTGCCGCATGTGCCACAGTGCACCTGTCCGCCCTTATAGCACGACCATGTCTCACTGTAGTCGATGCCGAGCACCTTGCCACGACTGGCGATGTCGGCCTTGGTGATATTGGTGTATGGCGCAATGATCTTCATGTGGTTGTATGTGCCTTGCTCTGCAGCCTTACTGATGGCGTCGATGAACGAGGCACGGCAGTCGGGATAGATGGAGTGGTCGCCTGCATGATTGGCGATATACACTGCATTGAGTCCGTGTGACTCTGCAAATCCCACTGCAATGGAGAGCATGATACCATTGCGGAACGGGACAACCGTTGACTTCATGTTGACGTCGTCGTATCTGCCGTCGGGTATGGCGGCAGCGCCCTCAAGAAGCGAACTCTTGAAGTGCTTGTGCATAAACCCGAGGTGGATGGTGTAATGCTTGATTTTCAGGCGTCTGCAATGCAGTTTGGCAAATGGTATCTCCCTCATGTTATGGTTGCTGCCATAATCAAAGGAGATGGCCATCTTGATGTGGTCCTGATATTCGTAGAGCATCGTGATACTGTCCATGCCACCGCTCAAAATAATCAGTCCGTTTTTCATTTTGCCGCAATCATTTCAATTTCTACTAATGCACCCTTTGGCAGATCGCGTACGGCGAAGGCAGAGCGTGCGGGAAACGGTTCGCTGAAGAATGAGGCATACACCTCGTTCATCGCAGCGAAATCGGCGATGTCGGCAAGAAGGACTGTCGTTTTCACCACATTTGCCAACGAGCAACCGGCCTCTTTCAGGATTGCCTCGGCATTGAGGATCGACTGGCGAGTCTGCTCCTTGATACCTCCCTCGGGGAAGGCACCGGTGGCAGGGTTGATTGGCAACTGTCCGGAAGCGAAAACCATTCCTCCGGCTTCTATGGCCTGGCTATACGGTCCGATAGCTGCAGGCGCATTCTTGGTACTTATTGCTTTCATAGTCTTATATTATATAATTTGATATTCAAAAATCATCACTGCAAAGTTAGTGATTTTTATCGGAATTGACAAACTTAGATTGCATATTTAAGCAATTTTCTATTAATTTTAGGCATTTTGATTACCTTGCCGCAAAAAATATATAAAATATGCGTTAAATCTTTGTGTATTTCATAAAAAATGCCTAACTTTGCGTTCGCAATTCAGATAATGGATTTAATTACATATTTTAAATATATAAAATAAAGAAGTTATGACAATCGAAAATTTTAACTTTGCCGGTAAGAAGGCAATTGTTCGTGTGGACTTCAATGTTCCACTCAACGAGAATGGAGTAGTTACTGACGAGACCCGTATCAAGGGTGCTCTCCCCACCCTTAAGAAGGTGCTTGCCGACGGTGGTGCCCTCATCATGATGAGCCACATGGGTAAGCCAAAGGGTAAGGTGAAGAAGGAGCTCTCACTCTCTCAGATTGTAAAGAACGTAAGCGCCAACCTCGGTGTTGAGGTTAAGTTTGCCGCCGACTGCGCCAATGCCGACGCTGAGGTAGCAGCCCTGAAGCCAGGAGAGGCCCTGTTGCTTGAGAACCTTCGTTTCTATCCCGAGGAAGAGGGTAAGCCCGTAGGTGTAGAGAAGGGTACTCCCGAGTATGACGAGGCCAAGAAGGAGATGAAGGGTCGCCAGAAGGACTTCGCCAAGAAGTTGGCTTCATATGCAGATTGCTATGTAATGGATGCCTTCGGTACTGCTCACCGTCGTCATGCTTCAACAGCTGTTATCGCCGATTACTTCGACGCTGACAACAAGATGCTTGGCTATTTGATGGAGAAGGAAGTGAAGGCTGTTGACAATGTGCTCAACAACATCAAGCGTCCGTTTGTTGCCATCATGGGTGGTTCTAAAGTATCTTCAAAGATTGGTATCATCGAGAACTTGCTGGGTAAGGTTGACAAGCTCATCCTCTGCGGTGGTATGACATATACATTTGCCAAGGCTCACGGTGGTGAGATCGGTGACTCTATCGTTGAGCTCGACAAGCTGGATGTTGCCCTGGGCGTTGAGAAGATGGCTGCCGAGAAGGGAGTTGAACTCGTTCTGGGCACTGACTCTGTATGCTGCACAGGCTATGA
>CALZMK010000389.1 GCA_945788545.1 uncultured Prevotella sp. | reverse complement strand
GTGGGGAACACGTCGAGGGCATCGTCGATGCGCGACTGACTGCGCCAGTACACTGCACTGTTGCAGATAATGGTGATGACGAACGAGATGAAGATGCTCTCGCCAACTGTCACATATCCAGCCGACGGTGTGATGGCAACAAGACCGACAACGCAACCTACGGCAGCACCCATTGCAGAGGGTTTGCGACCACGCAGACAGTCGAAGAATATCCATGTCATCATCGCCGTGGCTGAGGCGGTGTTGGTGTTGAGGAATGCCTTCACTGCTGTTCCGTCGGCATGCAGCGAACTACCCGCATTGAATCCGAACCATCCCAACCAAAGCATGGCAGCTCCGAGAAGTACAAACGGAATATTGGCAGGTTCGCTCTTGCGTGTTGAGGCTTTTCTCCTGCCAAGGAAGATGGCTCCTGCAAGGGCTGCCACACCCGAAGAGGCATGCACCACGATACCACCGGCGAAATCGACAACTCCCCACTTGAGGAAGAGTCCGTCGGGATGCCAGGTCATGTGTGCAAGCGGACAATATATCACCACGAAGAAAAATATCATGAAGAACATATAGCCCGAGAAGCGCACACGCTCGGCAAACGATCCCGTGATAAGCGAGGGAGTGATGATGGCAAACTTCATCTGGAAGAGGGCAAAGAGAGCCAATGGAATAGTGGCTCCGCCGAGAATCTTACCAGTAGGAGTGGTATATACTTCTCCACCCACATTGTTGAACATCAGGAATGTGGTGGGGTCGCCAATCACTCCGCCAATGTCGTCGCCAAAGCAGAGCGAGAATCCGAACACTACCCACAGAACTGATATCAGTCCCATGGCTATGAAGCTCTGAAGCATCGTCGATATGACGTTTTTCGCTCCCACCATTCCTCCATAGAAGAACGAGAGACCTGGCGTCATCATCAGCACGAAGATGGTAGCGGTGATCAACCATGCCACGTCTGCGGCATCTATCTTTGAAAAGTCACAGTCGAATGACGGTTCGGGGGCAAATATGCCCGCAATGGCTATTATCACCATTGCCGTCATGAGTATTATCCAGCGTTTTTTCATAAGAAAAAGCTCAATCTTTAATCCTTTAATTCTTTAATTTTTTAATTCTTCACATACGCATCGTCGTGCACTCCGGCCACGGCACGACCGCTGGGGTCGTTCAGATTCTTGAATGAGGCATCCCATGCTAAGGCCTCGGCTGTGGAGCATGCCACAGAGGGAACACTCGGTACGGTGAGGGCGGCTGAGTCGCTTGGGAAATGTTCGGCGAAGATGGAGCGATAATAGTATTCCTCCTTGTTGCGCGGAGGATTGATGGGGAATCGCTCGGCGGCATGGGCCATCTGTTCGTCGCTCACCTGGTCGGCAGTAATCTGCTTGAGTGTGTCAATCCATGAATATCCCACACCGTCGCTAAACTGCTCTTTCTGTCGCCAAGCCACAGCCTCGGGCAACATGTCGGCAAATGCCTCGCGCACGATTTTCTTCTCAATAGTCTTGCCCGGGCACATCTTAGCCTCGGGATTGGTGCGCATCGCCACATCGAGGAATTCCTTGTCGAGGAACGGCACACGACCCTCAACACCCCATGCCGACAGACTCTTGTTGGCGCGAAGGCAGTCGTAGAGATAGAGTTTTGATAACTTGCGAACGGTCTCCTCGTGGAATGCCTTCGCGTCAGGAGCCTTGTGGAAATAGAGATAGCCTCCGAATACCTCGTCAGCACCCTCACCCGAAAGTACCATCTTGATGCCCATCGACTTGATCACACGGGCAAGAAGGTACATCGGAGTTGAGGCGCGGACAGTCGTTACGTCATAAGTCTCAATGAAGTAGATGACGTCGCGAATGGCGTCAAGTCCTTCCTGTATGGTATAGTTGATTTCGTGGTGAACGGTGCCTATATGGTCGGCCACCATTCTTGCCTTGGCAAGGTCGGGCGCGCCCTTTAGTCCCACTGCAAACGAGTGGAGGCGTGGCCACCAAGCCTTCGAAGCACTGTTGTCTTCGATTCTGTGCTCCGAGAATTTTTCGGCGATGGCACTGATTACTGATGAGTCGAGGCCGCCGGAAAGCAATACTCCATAAGGCACATCGCTCATCAGTTGGCGCTTCACAGCGCCTTCGAGTGCGTCATGTATATCCTGAACACTTGCGCCATTGTCCTTGACTGCATCATATTCCATCCAGTCGCGGGTGTAATAGCGCTTCATCTTACCTTCGCGACTCGAATAGTAGTGTCCCGGCAGGAACACCTCATATCGGTCGCAGTTACCTTCGAGGGCTTTCATTTCGCTTGCGACATAGACCTTTCCGTCTGCGTCGTATCCTATATATAGAGGTATCACGCCAATGGGGTCGCGTGCGATGAGGAACTCGTCCTTCTCGGCATCGTAGAGTGCAAAGGCGAAGATACCGCTTAAGTCTTCCAAAAAGTCTATACCTTTGTCGCGGTATAGGGCAAGGATAACCTCACAGTCGCTGCCAGTTTGAAACTGATACTTGTCGGCATACTGTTTTCGGATGTCCTGGTGATTGTATATCTCACCGTTCACAGCCAATATTTGTTTCATGTCGGGACTGAACAGGGGCTGTTTGCCTGATTCAGGATCGACGATAGAAAGACGTTCGTGACATAGTATAGCCGAACCGCCGTTGTATATACCGCTCCAGTCGGGACCGCGGTGACGGATTTTCTGACTCATACGCAATGCCTTTTGTCTCAGTTCAGGAGTCTGCTCCTGAATGTTGAAAATTGATACAATTCCACACATAGTAGTTATTCTTTTTTTGTTTGATGTTTGCTTTGTATTTGGGAGTTTTTTTTGGGGGGGGAGT
>CALZMK010000388.1 GCA_945788545.1 uncultured Prevotella sp. | reverse complement strand
TAGGCATAGCCTCCTTGCAGAGCGATGTGAAGACGAGTTCGCCAAACTCACCCGGTTCTACTGGTTCGAGAGTGTCTGGATTGATAATCTCGGGGAAGAACATATCCTCCCAGAGGTGAGTACCGTTCTGGAATTCACACTCGCCACCCACACCGGGACCGCACATCTCGGTGAGTCCGTAGATGTCGATGGCCTTGATGCCAAGTCGCTCCTCCAGTTCCTTGCGCATACCCTCTGTCCAAGGTTCGGCACCGAAGAATCCCACCTTCAGCAGCAGGTCCTCCTTCTTCACCGTCTCGCTCTTCTCGATAACCTCGGCGAGGTGGAGAGCGTATGATGGAGTACAGCAGAGCACTGTAGAACCGAAGTCCTTCATAAGCATAATCTGTTTCTCAGAATTACCGGCAGATGTAGGCAACTGCACCGCTCCAAGGAGTCCGGCAGCGTCGTGCGCACCAAGACCGCCGGTGAACAATCCGTAGCCGTAGCTCACCTGCACGATGTCGCCCTTGCTTACGCCTCCGGCAGCCATCACACGAGCGGCACCCTCAGCCCACATGGCGAGGTCGTTCTTGGTGTATGTGCCTACAACGGGTTTACCTGTCGTACCTGATGAGGCGTGGATGCGCACTACCTCGCTCTGCGGCACAGCCTGAAGTCCGAAGGGATATTCGTCCCTTAGGTCGTGCTTGGTGGTGAAAGGCAGACGATGAATGTCGTCGATCGACTTGATGTCCTCGGGTTTGATACCCATCTTGTCCATCTTGCGACGATAGAAGGGCACCTTCTCATAACATCTCTTCACTGTAGCAATCAGACGCTCGGTCTGAAGCTTTCTCATGGACTCGCGGTCCATACATTCCATTGCTCTGTTTAGAATCATAGTTGTATATCTTTAATATTTTAATTCTTTAATATTTTAATTCTTTCTTAGTTCTATACGCCGACCCCGTGACGATGCATACGAGTTCGCCTCGCTGGTTGCTCACGCGTATCTCGCAGAAGGGCAGGCGATGATGATTGAATGTTTCCTCCGCCTCGGCTATGAGGGTGTCGCCCTCGTGAGCCGACTGCAGGAAGGTGATAGAGTTCTGTATGCCGAGCGTGATGATGCCCTGGTAGTTGGTGACTGCCGCAAAGGCAAGGTCGGCAAGGGTGAAGTAGGCTCCTCCCTGACATACTCCCGCAGCATTAAGATGGCGAGCCTCCACGGTCATCTCCGCCCGTGCATATCCCTCGCGCACCTCAGTGAGCTGCATTCCGTTGGTAGCCGCAAAGCGGTCGCCCTCATTCAGAAAATCTTTTATATCATTCATAACCAAAGACTATTTTTCTTAATTATTATTTATTTTGGCACGGAAATCCACGGCTTTTTCAAAGACACGGCTTTGGCTGCGCATTGAAATATACCACGGCACTTCGTGTTTACGGCTTGCTTCGCAAGTTCACGGCTTAGTTTGTTCTTGAGCTAACGAGCCGTGTCTTTTATAAAAAGCCGTGTCATTCCGTGCCAAATAATCCCTAATCCCCTTGGTAGCACTTAAAAATATTTTCAACGCTTTCGCGCTTCATCTTCGGAGTGATGAGGCTCACAAAAACTACCACCACGAAGCCACCCACCATTGCCACGGCACCGCAGTCGATAGGATTCATGAGTGCATTACCGAGCATCATGTTGACTACGGTCAGTCCCACGCCCCATACGAAGCAAGCCCATACGGCAAGACGTGTGACACCCTTCCAATATAGTCCCAACATAAACGGGGCGAGGAAGGCTCCGGCGAGGGCTCCCCATGAGATACCCATCAACTGGGCGATGAACTGCGGGGGATTGAGTGCAATCATAAGTGAGAGAACGATGAAGAACACAATCAACACTCGCATCACGACAACCTTGCGACGCTCAATCTTCTCTGCCACGACATCGTCGATTTCGCCGCCTTCCACCTCTCCTTCCACCGACTTCTTGTCGCGATAGATAAGGTCGAGGGTCATTGTGGATGATGATGTGAGGACGAGCGACGCCAATGTTGACATCGATGCTGAGAGAACAAGCAGCACCACGAGGGCGATGAGTACGTCGGGCAGGGTCTCGAGCATTGAGGGCACGATACTGTCGTAGGCATACTTATGCTTGGCGAGACTATATGCCGGTTCGGGGAAAAGACGTCCGAAACTGCCAAGGAAATAGCATCCTCCAGCCACTACAAGTGCGAAGATTGTGGAGATGATGGTGCCGCGGCGAATAGCCGACTCGTCGGTGATGGAGTAGAACTTGCCCACCATCTGAGGCAGTCCCCAAGTGCCGAGAGAAGTCAATACGACAACACCGAGCAAACTGAGCGGAGCAGGTCCGAACCACGAGGCGAAGTCGCCCGCCTGGAAGTTGGCAAACAGTCCCGACTTGTCCTCCAAGTCGTGAGCCGTGGGCACTGCGTCGCCCATCTTGTTCACAGCCTCAATGAGTCCGCCCTGACTGTTGAGCACAACGGCAATGACAGTTGTTATACCGAAGAGCATGATGATGCCTTGTATGAAATCGTTGATGGCAGTGGCCTTGTATCCGCCGAGGATGACATATACTGCAGTGAGCATTGCCATGATGATGGCGCAATATTCGTAGGGTATGCCGAATCCCATCTCGAAGAGTTTGGATATACCCATATACACGCCTGCGGTGTATGGAATAAGGAACACGAAGGCGATGATGGAAGCCACCACGCGGAGCCACTCGTCGTCATAGCGCGTGCCGAAGAAGTCGGGCATGGTGCGGCTCTGTATGTGCTGGGTCATGAGTTTGGTGCGCCTTCCGAGCACTATCCATGCCAAGAGCGAACCAATGATGGCGT
>CALZMK010000387.1 GCA_945788545.1 uncultured Prevotella sp. | reverse complement strand
TGATGATGTCCTTGAGCACTGCGAGAGCCTCGCTAAACTTATGACGCTGCATGAGAGTGCGGGCATAGTAACCGGCAGCAGCACCGCAAGTGGCGCGTCCCTTGGCCCACTCGCCGCCCTCGTCGCGCGAAGGAAGGAGAGTCATAGCCTCAGAGAAGTCCTTCTCCACCTGGTCGAGCACCTCGTCATAAGTGTTATTTGTGCCATAGAGCTTGTCAAGTGATGAGTAGTCCTCATAGCTTGTGATAAGCGGAAGGGTCTGATAATAGTTTACGAGGTTGTAGTAAGCCAAACCGCGGATAAACTGTGCCTGTCCCTTGATGCGCTTCATCTTCTCGCTGAGAACGCTATTGTCGTCACCTGTCTTTGAGGTGATGAAATTACATACGTTGATGGTGTAGTACCAGTCACGCCATGACCACTGGCCAATCTCGTCGGTGATAGGCTCGTTGAGGTCGTCGAAAGGCAGATACCATACCTGTGAGGAGTTCCATACCTCATCGCCACGGCACACGTCGATGTTGTATCCGACACGCGCATATGTACCCTCCATACGGATGTGGTTGTAGGCAGCGATAACGCTTTCCTCCAAGTCGTCGGCAGTATTGCCGAAGGTTCCTGTTGTCTGCTGGTTGGGGTTAACCAAATCCAACTTGTCGCCACATGATGTGAGTGTGCAAGCGCCCAGGAACAAGGCGAAGGATAATTTATATAGTTTCATATCTATGATTCCTTATATTATATATAATGTGAGAAATTAGAATGTGAAGTGCAAACCTGCCATGAAGCTGCGTGCACTCGGGAACGAGCAGAAGTTGTAGCCCGGAGTGAAGGTGCCGCCTGCATAGTCAACATTGTAACCCTTGTAACCTGTGAAGGTGTAGAGGTTCTGTGCTGATACATATACGCGAACTCCGTTTACTACACCGCCGAATACCTTGTCGGGGATGTTGTAGCCAAGCTCAACGTTGGCAATCTTCCAGTAAGCAGCGTTCTGAATCTTGCGCTCGCTGAACAGGTCGTTCCATGCGAGAGTAGCATTGTTGGCAGCGTAGGTGCGGGGAACACTTGAGAGATAAGTAGTTCCATCCTCTGACCAGCGGTTTGCATCAGCCATGGCAACGTCTCTGTTGGCCCATCCGTAGCAAGAGTTCAAGCTGTTGTAGATATCATCTGATACGTGATAGTTGAGTGCACCATAGGTAGAGATGCTGAGGTCGAAGTTCTTGTACTCAACACGTCCGCTCAGACCGAAGTTGATCTTTGGCAGACCACTACCAAGCACAGTCTGGTCGTTGGCATCGATAATACCGTCGTTGTTGATATCCTTATAGAGGCAGTCACCAACATTGGCTCCTGGCTGAGAAACAGGTTCGCCCTTGTCGTTCACACGGTTATCGAGGTCAGCCTGTGTGCGTGCGATACCCTCATATACCCATCCGTAGAACTTACCAATCTCCTGGCCCACCTCTGTCTTATAGGCGCCTGTGATATAAGACTCTGTACCGAAGCCGAGTGAGGTAACCTTGTTCTTCAAGGTGCTGAGGTTAGCGCTAACCATATACTTGAGAGCGTGGTCGTTGTTACGATATGTAGCCGAGAACTCGAAACCGCTGTTCTCCATCGAGGCTGCGTTCATGGTAACACTTGTGTTACTTACACCAGCCTGTGCAGGAACGGGAACGGCATAGAGGAGATCCTCAGACTTGTTCATATACCACTCAACGGTGAACTCCAAGCGGTTGTGGAACATGGCGAGGTCGATACCCACGTTGGTGGTCTTCTTCTTCTCCCATGCGAGGTTGTTGTCAACGAAGGTTGAAACAGCAGAACCAGTTACGGCCTGGTTGCCGAAGCTATAGGTCATGTTGTTGCGGTTCATTGTTGTCTGATACATGTACTCACCGATATTCTCATTACCGAGCACACCGTAGCTACCGCGAACCTTGAACATATTTACCACATCATGACTGATGGGGAAGAACTTCTCACGGTCGAAACGCCAACCTACTGACACTGAAGGGAATGTACCCCAACGGATGTTCTTGGAGAGGCGTGAGCTACCATCACGACGGATTACAGCTGAAATAAGGTATTTCTCGTCGAAGTTGTAGTTAAGACGACCGATGAAAGATGTAAGTGCGTGCTTATACTCGTAAGAAGAAGAGTATGTGCTTGATGCGTTCTGCAGCTGCAAGAAGTAAGGCTCGGGGAAATTTACGCCCCAACCAGTGAGCTCATCTGTATATTCCTCCTCGTAGGTCTGACCAACCACGAGGTTGATGTTGTGCTTACCTATCTTACCATCATAAGTAAGAGTGTTCTCAATCAAGGCATCGCTATAGTCGCGTGAAGCCTTGGTGAGCTTCTCGTTACTCTTGTCGAGATATACACGGTTACTCTGTGCCCAGGCTGCAATCCATGTGAAGTCCTTGCAGTGTGTCTTGCTGTAAGAAAGGTTGATGTTGTAGTGCAAAGAGTGGTTCTTGCTCTGTACACCAACCATATTCAGGAGGTCAACATCGGCAGAAGCCGTACCCACGAAGCGGTCAACCTTGGTATTGCGCACGAGCATATTGTTGACAAGCAGAGGGTTGGAAGCCGAGATGTCACCATGTACGGTATCGTAGTAAACGCCGTAGCCGTAAGCGTCATAACGATAGTTTCCAGCAAGTCCCACCTTGTCGTCGAGTACCCATGTAGATGGGTCGTAAGCCTTGATAGTAGGCTGCATCAGCAATGTGCCGCGGAGCACGTTGGTGACATCACCATAAAGTCCCTGTACATACTCAGAGGCATTGGAGAGACCCATGTTGTCCTGATCGGAGTGAGAATAAACAACACTTGTGC
>CALZMK010000386.1 GCA_945788545.1 uncultured Prevotella sp. | reverse complement strand
TGAAAAGGGATACATCGCGAAATGTATCCCTTCTTGCTATCCCAAATATAACAATATTAACCTTAACCTGTTAAAACACCATAATAATTTTTACTTATTCAAATACCAATCGTCATAACCATTCTCGCCATTTGCCCATTTTGCGAAACCTGGATATTCACCCTCGCTGCCAATAGTGGCACGTTCAGTAACTGGAACAAAACCATGCACAGGAATATCCATGGCAAACGGGAACTTGCCGTCTTTACGGATATAGTAGGCATCATCCTTTGAGTAGTTCAAACTTGCGTCTGCCATACTTGTGGGCAAGTGTTTGGGCAAATGCACCTCTGTTCTATTAGTTTGTCCTTCCTTGTAATTCACAATGATGAACGGATTATAGTCTTTCACGTCACTCTTGGATATTGAACCGCCAAACGAACGCTTGATTGTAAACGCCTTCTTTTGCACAGTCTTTGCATTAGCAAATACAATGATGCTATTTGTTGCCTCCTCAAGAATGCTACCCTCGGGCAATTCCACTGTTCCCATCTGAGACGCATCTATTTGATAGGCAAAAGCATTATGGTAATTTGCTCCATCCCACACGGGAGTGAATATGTCGTTTATCTCAACCACCTTATTGTCTTTATTGAATGTTACGGCACGTGTGTATTCCACAATAACATCGTTCATGTCATAATCACCGCCAGTGGGCCATATATCTTCATAAAGCAATGTTCCAGAATATTTCTCAACCGAAAGTTTGTCACCCTGCCCGGGGATTTCAGGACGTTCGGGATCTGTAATAGCCCCCTTAAGGTCGGTGTCGATATAAAACAGGATATCCTCATAACTCTTGTCTGTTCCGTCCTCTATTCCATAAATCACGCGTCCCGTCTCTTTGTCATTAAGGGCTACAAAACTTGAACGTCCACCCTCGTTCCAAGCCTGGTTGGAGTATATATAGCCCAGGTTGCCCATGTATCCCATCGTAAGATTGATATCATTAGGAGTATGGTCTCTGCCATATCCGTTACCAAATCCATTGGAAATAAGGAAATAGCCGATAGTATATCCAGCCGGGAAGCGGTCGGTGACAGTTCCATCCTCTTGCTCAAAGAGAAGTTTAACCTTATTTCCCATTCTCACAGGGGCATCCACCTTTTTGTAAAGCCATTGCTCAGATGTATTTGCCTGTGGACTACAATATTTCTCGTTTTCATAATCCTGCATAAGGAATGGCACATTACCGGCAGTGGACACATTGGGCAAAATGATTACACGCTTAACCTGATCGGGAGACGTTGGAGTTTGGTCGGATGGATAATAGTAATAGCCAATTGCATTCTGATTCCATGCGCTTTCCTCCATGAATGTGAAATATATTTCAGCACTCTCGACAGTTGTCATCGTGCCCTGTTCATTGCGAAAGTTCTTGGCAATAGTGGTATTAACGTGTTCCACGGAAGTGATATACTTGCTATTGTCCATATCCTTGAAATAGGGGCGTGAACTTTGTCCATTCCAAAATGCACTCCTTATTTTGCCAACCCATTCAGAGGAGAGTTGAGCATCCTGTAAATATCCCGCAGGAGATATGATATTTCCATGCTCACCCCATTTGCAAAGTGAATACATTTTCTTATCAGCATCAATAGTGTAGAGCTGACTTTCACCTGTAGCTACTGACCTTGCAGCTGCACGTGTGATAGCCTTAGTCTGTTCTGCTATATATGAAACACGATTATTTTCCACTGTCACTGTTTCACATAGAGGCAGCCCCGGAGCATTTGCACATACATACAAAGTTTTTGCGGCAGTAGGTAGTTTGGCAGAGCCAGTCCATACTCCGCTATTGTCAACAAACACTTTAAACACAGCATCCACCTCATTACGCGAGTATGTTCCAGCCACAAAAGGATACTGGTCAAAAATCTCCACAAGAGCCCCAGCTCCCATTTTACCGAGATTAAGGTTTACAGCCACTTGTTGGCGCATGTCAAAATCGAAATATTCGCCAGCTGGCTTTACATCTTCTTTCGGATTATCAACAGGCGCATACAACCCATCATGATTACTGCATGCAGTAAGCGTTAGAGTTAACATCGCAATGCATAATTTTTTATTTCTCATTTTGTTGAATTTAAGTTAATTACATATATATGATTTACGTTGCGAAGGTAGGCATTTTATCTATCATAGACAAGAAAAAGAGTGAAAACATTATGATAATAATGCGCAAACGATTACCCCAATATTAACTTAAAAAAAAATAAAAAAGGTCTCCTTTTTCTTTTCATTACGTATCAACCATATAAATAGCATGAAGCGGTATGCAACAAAAAAGGGACTCACGCGTGAGTCCCCCTTGTTAACACCAAATTCCTATCAATAAACCAACTCAAAAAATGATCAATACTATTTCTTTATCTTTGCAATGTGCTCACTCATCAAGAAGTGCTATCAACACCAATATAAGGATAGAAGTGATATAACAGTCTTTTTCATTTCGCGTCAGCTAAATCGTATTCTATGATATGTTCAACAGGCGGCAGGCACATCGTGTCGTCGCAAGCCTGATAGCTCACCTTTATCTTAACAATCATTGGCTTGTCTTGAAGGATTTGCAACACCTGGTCATAAAATCCGCTGCGCTTAATGCTTCCACCACCATAAGTAATGAGCACTCGCTTGCCGAACTGTGCCATGACGCCTTTCAGTTTCTCTGCCACCACGTCCTTACCGAAAATAAGCCGCGTGGGTGTTTATAATCAAAGTTTCTCATATTTTATATTCTTAGAGTTATTAAATATCCTGGGATTTCTCATACATTAAGATAATTGTGAAAAGCCTTGGCAAATTGCTCGGCCTTGCGTT
>CALZMK010000385.1 GCA_945788545.1 uncultured Prevotella sp. | reverse complement strand
AGTAATATTGACAAGCAATATTATCACCAAGACTACACACCTTTTATAATATATAATATGCTTCATAACTTCAACCTTTATCCATAATCATTGCAAAGATACAACAAAATACGAATAACAAGTTTTATATCGGCAATTATTTAAGCAAAATTAACCCATAACAGAAAACAATCATTTTTATATCAAATATTATCATGAATAATTTGGTAATTCCAACTGAAATAATTATCTTTGCACCTAAAAAATACGAACTCATGAGTGAAAACAAAGACAATAATCAAGTCTTAAAAAAGCCAACTAATTGGAGTACTCTGTTTCTGTATCAGAAATCAGAGGTGATTTATCAACTCTCATTCAGTTTCTGCGACAGGTTCATACATTTATATAAAGATAGAACAAGAGACCAAATAATACAGGCAGCAAGGTCGTGCAAGCAGAATATTGTTGAGGGGTTGGAAGATGGTGTGACATCCTCTGAGATGCAATTGAAATTGCTAAATGTGGCACGAGCATCACTCATGGAGCTCCGAGAGGACTATAATGACTATCTGAAATCACGGCATCTTCGCATATATGGAAAAGGAGACCTCGAATATGAACCGATGGTGAATTTCTGTCGATACCACAATGAACTCGAGGATTATAAGAATTTCTTTGAGACATGGACAGATGAGGAAATGGGTAATATCGCTCTCTCTTTATGTCATATCATTGACAAAATGATGATGTCTTTTCTTGAAAAGCTCGAAAAGGAATTCATTACTGAAGGCGGCATCAAAGAAAGAATGTATCGCGCCCGTACAGGCCATCTCAACAAGCAAGATGAGAGAATAAAGCAGCAAGATGAACGTATAAAATATCTCGAATCCGAAAATGCCCGCCTTAACACATTGCTTTCAGAAGCAAATAATAAGGTTGCGAATTGGGAAGAATCATACAACAACTTGAAAGAGCGTGCCCTAAAGGCATTTTATTCTCAAAAAGATGAGATTGAGTCGCTTAAGGCGGAGATAAACAGGTTAAGGGCGGAGGAAGCCCCAAAAGATAATTAATAATTAACTAGGAGAACTAGATATACTAGGAATACTAGAAATACTAGGGATACTAGGATCACTAGGAATACTATAAGAAAAAAACAATAAAAAATGAAAATATGCATTTTCTGCAGCGCCAACGACAACATCGAAGCTGAATACTTCCGCAGGACGGAAGAACTGGGACAATGGGCAGCTACCAACGGACACACTATCGTGTTCGGGGGCTGCGACATGGGATTAATGGAGAATGTGGCAAAAGCCGCAAAATCAGCCGGAGGCATGACTATTGGCGTTGTGCCCTCAAAAGTGGAAGAGCGAGGGCATCTGAGCAACAATCTCGACGTCCATATCCCTTGCGACAACCTTAACGACCGCAAGGCTTTGATGATGATGCAAAGTGATGTATTCATAGCATTGCCAGGAGGCATTGGCACACTCGATGAGATATTCTCGGTTGCTGCCTCGGCTACTATAGGATATCACTCCAAGGGTGTCATCCTTTATAATATTGAAGGATTTTGGAATTCGCTCATCTCCATGCTTGAAGATCTCGACCAAAAGGGAATGGTGAGAGGCAACTGGAAAAGGCATATCAAGGTGGCAACAAGTCTGAAAGATATCATTGATATACTAAACGAAAGTTAAATATTTGATTTGGTATAAAAAAAAGTTGAACAACTATATGCAAAGCGGGCAAAAATGAGTAATTTTGCACTGCTTTTTATATGCATATCCATTGTAATGGGTGCAAAAGTCAAGTATTTACATGAAATAGTTCAAGATAATGAGAAAAGTAATAGGTATTGGAGAAACCGTTCTCGACATCATCTTCAAGGACGACGAACCTGTGAGCGCAGTTCCAGGCGGCTCGGTTTTTAATGCGCTGATATCATTAGGTCGCGCAGGAGTCAAGGCCTCGCTCATCAGTGAGACCGGCAACGACCACATAGGCAGGAAGATTATTCGCTTTATGGAGGAAAATGGTGTAGATGGCAGCAACGTGAACGTTTATGCCGACAGCAAGTCGCCATTGTCATTGGCATTTCTCAACGACAACAACGATGCCGAATATATTTTCTATAAAGATCATCCCCACGACCAACTCGACTTTATTTATCCCGACATACAGCCCGACGACATCGTGATGTTCGGGTCATTTTATGCCATCAATCCGGTGATTCGACCACAGGTGGCGGGACTCTTGGAATATGCCAAGAACCACGGAGCCATACTATATTACGACGTGAATTTCCGCGCCTCCCACCGCAACGAGGTGATGAAGATAACACCAAATCTTCTCGACAATCTCGAATATGCGGATGTGGTGAGAGGAAGCAACGAGGATTTCTCGATACTCTTCAAGCGCAACGATGCTGATAGTGTCTATCGTACTGACATCTCCTTCTATTGCCATAACTTCATCTACACCCAAGGAGCAAAACCTGTAGAGGTGAGGGCAGAAGGCGGAATAAAGAAACAATATGCCGTAAGCAACACTGAGACAGTGAGCACCATTGGTGCAGGCGACAACTTTAATGCCGGTTTTGTATATGGTCTGATAAAATACGGCATAACAAAAGAAGACATTCAGCGTGGACTTAGTGAGGAACAATGGGATAAGTTGGTGGAGTGCGCCCAAATGTTCTCGTGCGAGTGTTGTAAGAGTATAAACAATTATATTTCCAAGGAATTTGGAGAGGGATTAAGAATTAGGAATTAGGAATTAGAATTTAGAAATTGAGAATTAAATTAATAATTATTGATTATGCAGGAGATTACAAACAAAATTTATTATGTGGGTGTTAATGACCGCAACAAGAACCT
>CALZMK010000384.1 GCA_945788545.1 uncultured Prevotella sp. | reverse complement strand
CTGCGACTCCACCCGTGTGTATGTCATCGGAATGAGTCTCGGCGGATATGGCACCCTCGACTTCGCCTGCACATATCCCGACAAAGTGGCGGCGGCTCTCGCCATGTGTGGCGGCTGTTCGAAGAAAGACCGCACGCCGCTCGGCAAGCTGCCCCTCTGGATAATCCACGGCACTGCCGACAGGGCGGTATCCATAAGCCAGTCTAAATCGGTGGTCAACGACCTCGAGAAGTCCGGCAACGACTCCCGTCTGCGCTACACCTGGCTGCAGGGCGCCAACCACGGTGCTCCGGCACGCTTCTTCTATATGCGCAAGACCTACGACTGGCTCTTCTCCCACTCCCTGCTCGACCCCGACCGCCCCGTAAACAAGGAGATAACCCTCGACATGTCCGACCTCCCCAAAGCCTACCGTGACATGGACTTCGGCAAGGCTGACCCCGAAACGGTGTATGAAACGACTATAAAGTGATTCAGTCAGAATCGGGTTGATGGGCGAGGTGGAGTTTAGTCAAACAAATCTTGATGACCGATTGAAGTTCAGCCCCAAAGCCTTAATTGAAACAAAAAAACGGATTGTCCGAAGCCAACAACGCTCCAGACAATCCGTTTTTTCATGCCAATGCAAATGGTTACCGTCCCATGCAGCCGCGAGGTGCCGAAGGACGGTTTGGCACCACCTCACCGGCATGTTTCCGACTGAATTCCAGATTGATATCGGCAAGTTCACGACGACCGAAGATATAGTCGTCATACATGTCATCCATATCCACTCCATCGCAATCACCGTCGCAGAAGTTAAGCGACTCCTTCACGATTGCCATTCGTTCATCCACCGTAGTGTCTTTGATAAGAAGGCTTTTCTTTGTCATATTTTTATCTTGATTTTATTGTTTTTATCTCTGTTTGTCCTGCTTTTCCCCGAATCTGCCATCAGAGCCTGCTCGGATTTTAACTCTTTAGAATATAATCCTTATTCCTCCCGTTCGCCCCAGAATCGTTCATCAGAGCTTGACTGGATTTTGGGGGATTTTCAGATTAGCAGCACGCCAATCTCATTAACGGATATCACAAGCCAAAGCTTCTCTTCGCCTGTCGCAAAGTGTTTTCACCAACAGTATAGGCATAGCAGGCTGACGGAATAAAATGCAGTGTGCCGAAATCCATATCCTTCCTGCCTCTCTGCCCTATAGTTGTGACCAAGGCCTGAGACAAATGATTCTTTTCCATGAAATACTTCAACGAAGACAATTCTGAGGGCCTGTCGAAGAAATGGTCAGTCCATTTCACTTCCACCGCCCAACTTGGCTTCTGCAAGGCATCATTAATACCTACCAGATCCACCTCTCCCTGAGTGCGGCCTATTTTCCAGTTTGCATATGCGATACGCTCATCGCGCGGTATCCACTGTGAATAAACAGCCGTCTCTATCATGTCACCGATATTTCCATCTGTCATCTTCACCGGCTCAAATAAAGCACACCTCAAAGAGGGGTTCGTCAGATAAATCTTGAACGTGGTCTGGCGCTGAAACCTCCTTGCCGTATCATCGGTCTTATTCACCACTTTTATCAAGAAAGCAGCCTCCAGATATTGTATATACCTACGAATGGTTTCCTTCTTAACCCCTGATTCTTTCGACATTCCATCATACGAGAACTCCATCCCACTATGATAAGCTATCATAGTAAACAAGGAATTAAGTTCCTGCACATCGGAAATACCGTAAAGACTCGGCAAATCGCGCAACAAGACCTTGTCAACAATGTCATGACGCACAAACTGGCTGGGATCTTTCTGAATACGAGCTGAGAAAGCCACCTCTGGATAACCTCCGAAATTGATATAATCCAGAAAAAGCTCATTCAATTGGCCCATGTCAATGGAATCATATACAGAACTCTCTATGCCGCCCCACTCCACTTTGGATTCACGCATGATAATATCATAGCCGCGCAGATGGATATACTCAAAGAAAAGCAATGGCGGCAGATTGAAATCAGTAAACCTCCCGGCTCCGCTCTCATTGCTGCTCTTCTTGAGTGCTGCAGCTGCAGAACCAGATGCCACAAATTTCACATTGTGGTATGTATCCACCAAAGACTTAAGATTTATCTCCCAGTCTTTCAAATATTGTATCTCGTCAAAAAAGACATAAAACTGCTCCTTGCCCTTCTCCTTGCCAAGAATCTGACATGCCAGATTAAACAATTGCTCCAAAAGAATATTGTTATATATCGGAGTCTCCACCGACACATAAATGATATTCTGCGGTGAGACCCCTTCGTCTATCAGCTTTTTTATCGAATGATAGATCATCACGGTCTTGCCTACTCGCCGAGGTCCCATCAATATAATAGCACGTTGAATGTCGACATCCTTCACCAAGGGATAAAAGATATCAAGATATAGTCTGGGACTCATCTTTCCATAAAAAGATGGAACCTTTCCTTCTGTCCACCAGGGATTGTCAACTTTCAATCTCCCCAATATCTGCTTCTCCAAAATTGCCGTATACTCCATAACAATCGCATTTTAGGCTACAAATATAGCTTATTTTCTCTTAATCTGCAAATTTTGTAGAAATAAGCTCATAAAAACAAGCTTATTTTGCAAAATCAGCCCTTTTCAGCCCTTTTTCAATGCATAATAAGAAGTAAAGAGCCCAAAATCCGCGCCTCCCAGAATTAAATTACGCCTCCAACTATCTGATTATCAACATCTAAACACCCGCTTGCAGAATAAGCCTGTTTAAACAGGCTTATTTTACAGATGGGAAGAATTGAGGATTGCTATACCAACACTAATCGAGTGGAATCTCATATTCAATTGTCCTGGACCTGACAGAAGCATCTCCAAGGA
>CALZMK010000383.1 GCA_945788545.1 uncultured Prevotella sp. | reverse complement strand
AACCTCGCATCCCACCGCGACGAGATGTTCATCTCTTCAAAGGCGAACAGGTGCCCGCTCGCGTCACCATCCATGAGGTGCGCAGCGAGGCAAAGGACAAACTTGTCGCCCTGTCGCTCCTCCTTCGTTCGTTTGAGGGAGGCAGTGCCGTCGTCTTCCTCAACTATCGCGACAGTGTTGAGCGCACCGCCGAACATCTGCGCCGCGAGGGTTTTGCCGTGAGCCATTTCCATGGCGGTATGCCGCAGGAGGAACGCGAGGCGTCGCTCTATCGCTTCAGCAATGGTTCGGCTAATGTCTTCGTGTGCACCGACCTTGCCTCGCGCGGACTCGACATCCCCGACATCGACAACATCGTCCACTACCATCTCCCCCAGGGCGAGGACGGATATGTGCATAGGGTGGGGCGCACGGCTCGATGGGACGCCACGGGGCGCACCTTCTTCCTGCTGGGGCCCGAGGAGCATATACCCGAATTTGTGGAGGGCAATGTCGTCGGTTATGAAATGCCTGATGGCGCACTGCTGCCCCCGCCTGCGCCAGCCAAGATGGCCACGCTCTACATCGGCAAGGGCAAGAAGGACAAGTTGAGCAAGGGCGACATAGTGGGGTTCCTATGCAAGAAAGGCGGTCTCACCTCTGCCGACATAGGGCGCATAGATGTCAAGGAGAGATACTGCTATGTGGCGGTTCTCGCCGACAAGGCATCCAGTGTGCTCGCCAACACCAAGGGCGAGAAGATCAAGGGAGTGAAAACCGTCGTCGAAATGGTGAAATAATGCTCGATATATAGCAAAAAAACCTATTTGGAGTGTCAATTAGACAATAAATCGTCTTTTTTAGTGACATTTTTGCTCAAAAATTTGCATATTTAGATAAAAAAGTGTAATTTCGCAGCGCTTTTCTATATTATCAACTGTAGGGGGGCGTAAAAAACGTATAAAAAGAACATTAAAAATAAATTTTAAAAAGGACAATCAAAATGAAGAAGTACAACTTTAATGCAGGTCCGTCAATGCTTCCCCGCGAAGTGATTGAAAACACCGCAAAGCAGTGTCTGGACTTCCAGGATTCAGGTCTCTCACTGATGGAGATCAGTCATCGTGCCAAGAATTTCCAGCCCGTCGTTGATGAGGCTGAGGCTCTCGTCAAGGAGCTCCTCCAGGTGCCCGAGGGTTATTCCGTATTATTCCTTGGCGGTGGTGCCTCGTTGGAATTCTGTATGATACCCTATAACTTCCTCGTAAAGAAGGCAGCTTATCTCAACACCGGTGTGTGGGCAAAGAAGGCCATGAAGGAAGCAAAGCTCTTTGGAGAAGTTGTCGAGGTGGCTTCGTCTGCCGACGCCAACTACACCTTCATCCCCAAAGGATGGACATGCCCCGATGATGTGGATTATCTGCACATCACCACCAACAACACCATCTACGGTACTGAAATCCGCAAGGACCTCGATGTCAACGTGCCTATCATCGCCGATATGTCGTCCGATATCATGAGCCGTCCCGTTGACGTGAGCAAGTACGACTGCATCTATGGTGGTGCTCAGAAGAACCTCTCTATGGCAGGTGTCACCTTCGTCATCGTCAAGAACGACGCCCTGGGCAAGGCTCCCCGCGAGATTCCCACCATGCTCGACTATCGCACACACGTCGAGAAGGGTTCGATGTTCAACACTCCTCCCGTTGTACCTATCTACTGCATGCTCGAGAATCTCCGTTGGATCAAGAAGAACGGTGGTGTCGAGGCAATGGCAAAGCGTGCACAGGAGCGTGCCGACATCGTCTATGGCGAGATCGACCGCAACAAACTGTTCCGCGGCACTGTAGAGGCTGAGGACCGTTCGCTGATGAACATCTGCTTCGTGATGAACGACGAGTACAAGGAACTGGAGAAGCCCTTCCTCGACTTCGCCACCGAGCGCGGTATGGTTGGTATCAAGGGTCACCGCAGCGTAGGCGGATTCCGCGCCAGCTGCTACAATGCCCAGACCATCGAGGGCGTAAATGCACTCGTGGCATGCATGAAGGAGTTTGAAGCAAAGAATTAAATATTCAACTTTCGCAAGTAGGGGAAGTTAAAGAAGTTAAGGAAGTTAAAGAAGTTAAGGACGTATGTTCAGGCCTCATAAACTCCTTGACAGACGCTAAAAGACTATTGTCTTTAACTTCCTTAACTTCTTTAACTTCCTTAACTTCTGAAAGTAGAGTACATGCGAAACTTAATTATAAAAAGATGAAGGTTTTAGTAGCAACAGAGAAGCCATTCGCAGCAGCAGCTGTGGAGGGCATAAAGAAAGAGATAGAGGGAGCGGGCAACGAACTTGTACTGCTCGAGAAATACACCGAGAAGCAGCAGCTTCTTGATGCAGTGAAGGATGCCGACGCGATGATTATCCGTTCGGACAAAGTGGATGCCGAGGTGCTCGACGCCGCCAAGCAGTTGAAGATTGTCGTTCGCGCCGGTGCGGGATATGACAACATCGACCTTGCAGCTGCCACAGCCCACGACGTGGTTGCCGAGAACACTCCCGGACAGAACGCCAATGCCGTGGCAGAACTTGTCTTCGGTATGCTCGTATTTGCCGTGCGTAATTTCTACAACGGCAAGGCCGGTACGGAGCTCAAGGGCAAGAAACTTGGTATTCTCGCCTTCGGTAATGTAGGTCGCAACGTGGCCCGTATCGCCGCCGGATTCGGTATGGAGGTATATGCCTACGACGCATTCTGCCCCAAGGAGGCCATCGAGGCTGCCGGAGTGAAGGCAGTTGACTCTCAGGACGACCTGTTCAAGACCTGCGATGTCGTTTCTCTCCACATCCCCGCCACTCCCGAGACCAAGCAGAGCATCAACTATGCCACAGTGGGT
>CALZMK010000382.1 GCA_945788545.1 uncultured Prevotella sp. | reverse complement strand
GTACCCAGAGCCGGGGTCGAACCGGCACGGATTGCTCCACTGGTGTTTGAGACCAGCGCGTCTACCGATTCCGCCATCTGGGCTATTTGCGGGTGCAAAGATACAACATATTTTTGAATTTGGCAAATATTTATCCAAAAAAATACAAAATATTTGTTTATTCCAATAATTTTGCGTACCTTAGCGGCTGAAAACGGACAAACATTTATTAATAATCGCTATGGAAAAGAGAAATATGGGTTATTGCGTCATACTTGCCGGGGGCAAGGGACGCCGACTGTGGCCAAGCAGCCGCGACAGTTATCCGAAGCAGTTTATCGACTTCTTCGGCATAGGTCGTTCACAGCTACAAATTACATACGACAGGTTTGCTAACATATTACCTAAGGAAAACATTATCGTCACTACCAACAAGGAGTATGCCGACATGGTGAGGCTTCAACTGCCCGACATGCCAGAAGAAAACCTCATCGCCGAACCTATCAGCCGCAACACGGCACCAAGTGTGTCGTGGGCAGTGGCTATGATAGCCAAGCGCAATCCCGATGCTGTGGTAGTGGTGACACCGAGCGACCAGTTTGTGCTCAACGATGATGCTTTCACAAAGAACGTGCTCGAAGGACTCCAGCTCGTAAGCAATCGCGAGGCTATCCTCACCATGGGTGTCAAACCAAGCCGCCCCGAGCCTGGCTACGGCTATATACAAATGGGAGAGGCTACGGGAGTAGAGGATGTATATCAAGTGATGTCGTTCACCGAGAAGCCTGAGCGCGACTTTGCCAAGATGTTTATGGAGAGCGGGGAATTCTTGTGGAACACAGGACTCTTCCTATCGAATGTAAATTATTTCCGCAAATGTTTCCATCAGGTATATCCCGAAGTGGCTAATGCCATAGCCGCAATGCCGGGAGGAAGCAATTTCGACAACGCCTTGAAGTTCTGCCAGCAGAGCTACGGGTCGTTCCCCAATTTGTCAATCGACTATGCTGTACTTGAGAACTGCTCAGAAGTATATGTGATGAAATGCGATTTCGGTTGGGCAGACCTCGGCACATGGCACAGTATATACGAGTGCCTCAATCGCGCCAAAGGCGACAATGTGGTAATCGACTCCACTGTGATGATGGAAAACTGCAAGGATAACGTCATCAAATTGCCCAAAGGCAAACTTGCGGTACTTAATGGTTTGGAGGGATTCATCGTAGCCGAAAAGGACAACGTATTGCTGATATGCAAGAAGGAAGACACCTCAGGGCAAATACGCAAATACGTCAATGAGGCACAATTGAAATACGGAGAGGAATTCGTGTAAATTGAAAGTTGAAGGTTGAAAGATTAAGAATTAAAAATTAAGAATTAAGAGAAATAGTTGAACTGCGTCGTAAGCTATGCAGAAACATTTTTTCTTAATTCTTAATTTTTAATTTTTAATTCAATAGTTAGAAGTTGTTCCTGATTGCCTCGGCGATAGATGCCATTTCCTCGCTGCTGAGCTTGAGTTTCTCGCGACGGAAATCCACGTCAGCCTCTGAGTTCATGGGGATGAGATGGATGTGGGCATGGGGCACTTCGAGTCCAAGCACCACCTGAGCCACCTTCTTGCATGGGAATGCCTTCTTAAGGGCAACGGCTACGCGCTTGGCAAATACCTGGTATTCAGCCAATTCATCGTCGTCCATATCATAGATATAATCCACCTCACGACGAGGTATCACTAATGTGTGGCCCTTAGCCACGGGATTGATGTCGAGGAAAGCATAAAACTTATCACTCTCGGCACACTTATAGCTCGGAATCTCACCGGCTGCAATCTTTGAAAAGATGTCCATAAGTTTATTATTTTAATGAGGGATTATCACGCTATGCTGATGCTGTCAATACGCAGGGTGATGGTGCCGCGGGGAATCTTTATTTCCACCTCGTCGCCCACTTTCTTGCCCAGCAATCCCTGTGCGATGGGGGTCATAATCGAAATCTTACCCTCACGCAGGTTGGCCTCATTCTCGCTGACGATGGTATAAGTCATCTTGGCCTTGGTGGTCAGATTAGTCATCTCCACCTTCGACAGAATCTGCACAGTGTCGCTGCTCAGTCTCGAAGTGTCAACCACCTTAGCCTCAGAGATAGCAAGCTTCAGTTTGTTGATCTTATCCTCGAGATGAGCCTGAGCTTCTTTGGCTGCATCGTATTCAGAATTCTCACTCAGGTCACCCTTGTCGCGGGCCTCAGCAATGGCGGCTGATGCCTTAGGGCGCTCCACGCTTTCCAAGCGTTTCAACTCGGCTACCATATTGTCGTAGCCCTCTTGTGACATGTAAGCCATAATCTTTCTAATTGTTTTATATTTGTTTATAAATGTTAGCGGGTTTCATCAGGGGTAGAAAAAAATTAAGAATCCTGACACGTTACAATGTCAGAATCCTCATTATTATTTTATGTCTATCCTGTAAGAACCGCTGCAAAGGTAGGCATTATTTTCGACATAACCAAATTTTTTAGAAGGAAAAAGGCTTTTATAGCAAATTATTGTTGATTTTAACATATACAATAAAGCCTGATGACGAATCACCAGGCCTTATTGCAAAAAAATTAATTTACCAAATTCACAGCCTCACGGCCTCCTTTTGTGTCATCCGAAACAATCTAATCTTTTACCAAAAAAAACTAACCTATCAAACGAAACAAATCAATCTTATTACCTAATAACCTTTATAACTAAAAACCTAAGTATGATGTATCCTAAATCAAATTCTTATTTACCGTTTAATGTCTTCGACTAACACCCTTGTTGTCTTTTGACGATGCAAAGGTACGACGATTTTCGCAAATACGCAATATTTTTCTCCCACTTTTTTATGAATATATGTATTATATTGATACAAATCA
>CALZMK010000381.1 GCA_945788545.1 uncultured Prevotella sp. | reverse complement strand
TCACCTCGGCATAGGCATCAAGCCACAGGTATTTCGTCAGCTTCGCCATAGCCACAGCCTTGTCGTATTCGGCTGGGGTGAGGTTATAACCGGCATCACTCTCGTTGAACTCAAAGCGATACTTAAACTGTATGTTGTATTCATCGACATAGTTGGTCTTGAGCCATCTGTCGAAATCGTTCTCCGGCATGGAAACCGAGTCATCGAACACGCTCTTGGGGTCGAGGTCTTCGTTGCTGCAGGCCCCAAGTGAAAGAGCCATTGCTGCTATGAATATATATTTCTTCATATTTAATTCCTAATTTCTAATTTCTAATTCCTAATTATCAGAAGTTTACCTCGGATTAGCCTCCAGTCCAGCTGAGATTACATCGTCGGGCAACTGGAATGCGCGCCTCAGGTCATCCTTACGCAGGATGTCGGGAGTCTCTCCGGCACGGTTGTGGGCAATCTCTATACCGAAACGCTTGATGTCCTGCCAACGCAGTCCGTCCATGATAGTCTCGCAGCGGCGCATGTGGAGAATGCAATGGAACAGGCTCTCCTGAGTCTCGTCGTCCACGGTGAATCCACTTGGATGAAGACGCTTCTTGGGAGTGGAATATATCGTTGCCGGCAGTGGGTCGCCATTGAGATCCTCACTGTATTCCATATCGCCATAGATGGCCTCCACATCCTCAATGGATATGTCAAAGGTGGTGCGGCAGTTATACAGCATCCATGTGTTAATATCCTCGACAGCCTTGTCATACTGCTTGAGATGGGCGTAAGCCTCGGCACGGCAGAGCAGTGTCTCAGGCCCTGTGAGCGGTACGGTGACTACCATCGGATAGCCGATACCGTTCACCTTATCCACATACTGCATGTCCTGGCGATACTTGGTGTAGCATATCTTCTGCTCAATACCCCAGCATGAGTTTGCCATGTAGAGGTCGCTACTTGTGCCGTATGCTCCCCAAAGACCGCTTGTGCGATAAGTCTCGATATTGCAGATATACGTGGCGTTATGTCCATAGCGTGTACCAGTGTTGTAAGGACCCATCCAGAATGGCATCTGCGATGTGGCAGTCTGCAACAAGAAGTTGGCAGCCGACTTGGTTGACACAAACTCATTGCAGCGTGAAGTGAAGTCGGAAGGCATCTCATATATGGTCTTCCAGTCGCGCATCACCTTTCCAGGATTGCTGCCAAGCACCTTGTCGGCACACTCTATCGCCTTGTCCCACTTCTGATAATAGAGATAGAAACGGGTGGCGAAGGCGTATGCGGCATTACGGTTGAAGTGATATTTCTGCACGGTGTAGAGGTTGTTGTCGATGAGTGGCAGACCTTCCTCTATGTCCTTGGCGATATTGGCATACAGTTCTGCCAATGTGCCACGGGTGTATTCCGGCTTAACCGTAGTCTCGGGTGTAGTGGCGTAAGGCAGACCGAGGTTCTTGTCGGCTGTCTCGGGAGAGTAGGCCTGACAGAAGAAGTTGGCAAGACAGAAATGTCCCCAAGCCCTGCACATCAGAGCCTCGCCGCGCTGTGCCGACATCGACTCGCGACCGTTCATCTCGTCAATCGAGGCAAGTGCCTGATTGGCCGTTGCAATAGCCAAATATGTATTGTTCCAGAAACTACGTGGCGAGTCATTACCCGTGCCGGTGATTTTCTTCCAGAGATAAGCCTCCTGCTGCTGTCTCTCTCCGATGGTGTAGTTGCTACCATTGTCCATGGTATTGTCTGACGCCATCTCGCAGAGATAATTGGTGTTGCTCTCTGAGTATGCAGACACAAGCAGTTTTGTCACCTTCTCGGCACTGTTTATTTCCGTGCGGTTGTCGGGCATCTTGTCGAGGAAATCATCGCACGATGTCAATGTCATCGCTGCCGCAACAGCTATATATGATAATATTCTTGTTTTCATTGTTCTTCTTTTTATATTATATTCCCAATCTCAAAGTTAACGTAAACTGCTTTGGCATAGGCGATGCCACACCGCCACTATTATAGAACTCGGGATCCTGTCCGTTGAGTTTCTTGTCTGAATAGATCAGGAAGAGGTTGGTGGCCTGCAGCTTCAGCGAGAGTGCCGAGAGCTTCAGCGGCTGGATGAGCTTTGCGGGGAAGTCGTATGTCAGCGAAATCTCCTTCATGCGTATGAAGTCGCCCTTTGCCACGCGCTCTGTCGAGTAGTTATATGCATTGTAGGCATAGTTCAGATACTGGTCGTTGTTGAGCAGACGCTTGTCGGCTATCACCGGCACATTCGTAATCAGTTCGTCGCCCTGCACTGTCCAGCGGTTCTTGAATTCCTTGGGCATGGCTGTCAGGTCGCTATACGAACTCTTGAACACGGGGTCAAGGCGGATGACATTACCGAAGGCATAGGTCATGAACACGTTGAGCTTGAAGTTCTTATAGGTGAAGACGTTACCAAACGAACCCGTGATTGTCGGATCGATGGATCCTTCATATACCAAGTGACTCTTCTCGTTGTATTCCTGGAAATAGATGTCGGAGGTGGTCACCTGTCCGTTCTCGTTGATGAATGTGGGCACACCATCTTCGTTCAGTCCCTGGAAGTCGAACGAGAACAGTGAGCGCACGGGATAGCCCGACATGGTGAATCCCGTACCTGTCACCATGTCTATCACTCTCACGTTGGAGTCGAAGTCGGTGACGGTGTTCTTGGTCTTCGAGAAGATGAAGTCGGTGTTCCACTTGAAGTCCTTGGTGACGATATTGCGTGTGGAGAGCGACACCTCGATACCATGCGAGCGCATACTTGCCACGTTGGCATACTTGGTGACGCGTCCGCCCACACCCGTTGTGGTGATAGCACCGATAAGGTCGTAGTTGTTGCGGCGATACCAGTCAACCTCAAGGTTGATGCGGTTATCGAGG
>CALZMK010000380.1 GCA_945788545.1 uncultured Prevotella sp. | reverse complement strand
ATGCTATTAGACCTACATGTCAAATCTTATAAGTTATTTTTTGAACGTTACTAAAATCAGCTAAATACGCAAGTTTTCTTAAAATTTACTTTTTTTGTTGTTGTTTTATATAATAAATGTTGTATATTTGCAACCGAATTTATACAAATAATAGAAAAGCAGTTAATTTTAAAGCAAGAAAAGACATGAATGGACATGTTAATAACACGAGGGTATTGGTTGCCGGTGGAGCAGGATTCATAGGCTCTCACTTGTGCGACAGACTCATAAATGAAGGTCATAGGGTTCTGTGTATAGACAATCTTTACACAGGATGTATAGATAATGTCCAACATTTATTGAAAAACTCACTATTTACCTATGCCATTCATGACGTGACAGCCCCAATGTCTTACAATGACATTTCGTTGATCTTCAATCGTGCATGTCCTGCTTCCCCTATCCACTATAAGAATGCTGTTTATACGACAAAGACAGCTGTGGTAGGCACTCTCAATTTGTTGGAGTTGGCCAAGACAAATTAATTTATTAATAATTCTATATATAAAAACAATGAAAACATTTTATTCTTTTTTGGCAGCCTTGTTCGTACTGATTACTAGTGCTCAAGGCAAAACTGGGACGGTGCTTGCCCCCGATACGCTGACCCATCAGCTGGACAGCACGCTCTATCACACAACACAGACCTTGGACTCCGTGGTCATAACGGGTGACAACACCATCCACCATGCCGACCGCGATGTGGTACGCATCACACGTGCCATGCGCAAAGGAGCTAGGAATACGGCACAGATGCTGGGAAACATTCCCGGAATAGACTGTGACTATTCTAACAACGAACTCACCTATTACGGCTCGAAGAACATCCTCATACTGGTGGACAGTATCGAGAAGTCACCGGAATACATCAAAGAGTTGCACCACCTGCGTTATGACAAGGTGGATGTGGTGCCCAACCCCACGGGGAAATATGCCAACTACGATGTGCTGATCAACCTGCATACCAAGTCTGACTATGAAGGGTATGAGGGAAATGCCTTTGAGCAGGTATCAGTCCTGCCCACAGACGGCAACGGGAAGGACAAGCACCTGACGGGCAACTACTCTTCCGCCTCTTTCACCTACACCAAAAACAAGTGGAACTTCGTGGGGCGGTATAACTTCAAATATCAACAGAGCGAACGCAATAATACCATGGAAGCGGTCAGCAACAATCATGTGAACCACCTGCAGGAAACAATGCTGACTCCCTACGTCACCAAGAATTTCTACCGCATACACAATGCATACGCCGCTGTGGATTACCAGATCAACAAGAACCATTCGGTATCGGCATCCTACAACTATTCCCCCGATGCAACAGACACCTACAACCATAGTAACATAGGACGATGGTGGACCGAAAGCGACAGACGTGACACCATCAGTGCCAACCTGATTAACAGGGTGAACAGCTCACGTCACACGTTAGGCATCTACTACCGCGGACGCAGCGGAGTATGGAACTATACATACGACTTCAACTACATCAACGACGGCTGGACATCTGATAAGGATTACAGCCAAAGCACTGGCTATGCCACCCGCTACCCCCACCGATGCCACATGGATTACGTGTGGACCAAAAGCGAGGTGAACCGCCGCTTCTTCAACAACAAGTTCTACGTCAGTGCAGGCTACAACTTCACCTGGAAGGACTATGAGCAGAAAGATCGTCAGACGGGTGACATGCTGAGCGAGAACACCTACCGACGCAATGAGTTCTGGACATGGCTGTCATACAGAATCAGTGATGACACAGACCTCAACTTCAGTGCATCAGCCGAGCATGTGCATACTCAGAGCCGCAACTATGAAGACAACAACATGGTGTACAAACTCAGCGGCATGGCCTACCACAGATGGAGCAAATGGCTGTGGATGCGCTTCAACTACTGGTGCAACGTCTCCCATCCCCAGCTGGATCAGGTGACCGAATACGGCTACTTCAGCGATTCGTTGACCTATAGGAACGGAAATCCCGCCCTGCGCACCCAGGTATATCACTCAACACGGCTGTGGCTCGACTTCTTCAAGACGTTCAATATCCAGGCAGGCTACAAATATTCGCCGAACATGTTTGCCACTGTGGCCGAGGCAGGAGAGGGGACACTCTCGTCAGGCGAATACGGCACCTATATCACCTACATGCCACAGAACACCACCTACCGTGAGTTCTGGACCTCGTTCTACATCTACAAGCGCATCAAGGCATTCACTATCAGTGGCAATGTAGGATATCAGTTCAAGAAAGCTGAATATGGGAAATACAAAAACAGCAACGACGGGTTCAAGGGAGGCTTCAATGCAAGGTATTATAACAACAAGCAATTCCTAACATTACAATTGAGCTACACCCTCGACAACAGCTATGATGCTTCCGTGCAGGGATGGAATACCTCAAAAATGGACTTTCTTGTTTTCTATGCAGGAAAAGACTTCTTCAAGCAACGGATGAATATAAGCATACAATATATATCCCCACGTCTCTTCTGCGACGGATATTCAAGACGCTCCGTGTCTTCGGATGCAATGACAGGCTATCGGGTTACGAATATTTATAAGAGGATGGAGCATTCGCTGATGTTCACCCTGACCTACCGATTCCAAGGAGGAAAAAGTGTAAGACAGTATAACAGAGAAATGTCAGGAGAAAAATAAAAAAAAGAACGTTAAGTTCTTGTATATTGTTTAATGGTGGATTCTATAAATTCCCACCGTCAAAAGGTTTAATAATTGTGGGTGACGTTTTGTCATCTTTTGGATTCTTTTCGGTTCAAATTGTAAGTTGACTCGGTCACGTAGCTCGCTACGCTCCCTCTTCAACTTGCAATTTGTCCTCGAAAATAATTCCAAAATCTGACAAAGCGAATTTA
>CALZMK010000379.1 GCA_945788545.1 uncultured Prevotella sp. | reverse complement strand
GAATTGTGGCTGTATAACGCACACCCATATGTGGCTTGATACTCTCTACACGCACAGTGGGCGAGATATGTATGTGCTTATTACCCGTTGTCTCAATCACTGTCGGAGTAACGTTGAAAATCTCACTATCAGAGTTGTTCATAATCTCAAATGACACCTTACATTCTTCACCAGCACTAATGGCACCATCGCCGTTGGCATCTGTGAAATTCTCATGACGCAACAGAATGCTCTCGTTTATATTCACATTGAAGCCTGACATATTCTTTAACTCGTCGAGCGAAACGGTGTTAGACGGCACTTCTGTCTCCATCACTATACGGTCGTCGCCACCATTATTTGGGTCGAAACCGCTATCCTCCCTTGAGTAGGCATCAGCAGAATAAGTATCGGTAGATGAATAAGTTTGATTGCGGGATTTCTCGGCACGATGCCGCATATATTCGTCATACTTGCGCTGTTCCTGCTTCTCGGCAGCCTGCCCGATAGCTGCGCCGACAGCTGCGCCTCCTGCCATTCCAACAATGGTGCCGATGTCGCTACCACGATAACCACCAGTGATGCCACCTATGGCAGAACCCAGGATAGAGCCAAACATAGCGCCATTATATGCTCCAGACTCTGTTGTGGAGCAACTGCTGAACAACATTGCACCAGCTAATGAATATAATATTACCTTTTTCATATATATGTTGTTTTAAATGATTTCCGATGCAAAATTACACATTCTTTATGTAATCTTGCATCGGAAATACCCGATTTCAATGTAGGAAAATCCCTATTGTTCTGATATCTCGATTACCATACGGCATCCACCGCTATATGACGTATCTACATATATGCGGCCATTCAACTTCTGAATGATTGTGCGGCAGAGGGTGAGACCCATTCCCGTGCCTTGGGAAAACTCATCAAGCTTGGTAAACTGTTCGAATACTGTTTCTGCCTTGTCGGCTGGTATTCCTGGCCCTGTATCCTCCACAATGATACTTATTCCATGTTCAATCTTGTGGGTGAGGATGGTGATGCTGCCTTGCTTGGTGAATTTAGCTGCATTGTCGAGTATCTTCACCAATATTTTCTGCAAAATATGAGAATCGGTGGGCACAACCACATCCTTGGAGAATGGTTTATAATCGAATGAGACAGAAGCATTTGCCACCTGACGGGTGGTCGCCATAGCAGATTCTACAATTTCGTCAATAGCACAATTCTCAATTTTGGGCTTCACTGTGTCAGCATCAGCTATCTCAAGAATATCGTCAATAATCTTAGCGAGGAGCATACTCTGTTTTTCAATGACATCTGTCATCTGACGAGCCTGCTCGTCGGCAGTGTACATTGATGAGAGAAGTTGGGAGAATCCCATAATACCGTTAAGCGGGGTGCGTATCTCATGCTTCATACTCTTCATAAAAGATGTCTTCACTTCAAGAGCCTTCTTGGTTTGCTGATAAGCCTCAGCAATCTCATCGTTAGCCTTCTTGAGTTGGCGACGGCCACGCATAAGGGTGATAATCCAAATTACCAGCAGTACCATAACCACAAAGGTGGCAGCAATGAGGATTCGGGTCTGCTCAAGCTTCTGACGGGTGAGTTCGTTTTCAAGAATATTAATCTCGTTCTGCTTTGACTGTCGCTCGTAATCCACTCGAAGATTCTGTATGCGCGAAGTGTTCTCCTCATTATTCAGACTATCCTCAAACTTGCGGTTAAGAATATAGTATTCGAGCGCTTTTGCATTATCGCCTTTTTTCTCATACCACTGGTATTTGAGTTTGCTCACTTGAGCCATATGACGAAGGGAATTGATTTCTTCTGCGGTTTTCTCAGCATCGCACAACAAATCCCATGCCTTGTCCATACTACCTTTTATAATATATGCACGCGCAAGGGCAAGTGTGGAGGCAAGTATATGCCATAAGTCGCGATCGCCCTTGATGACATCGTATGCAAGATTATATTGCACAATGGCACTATCTATCATCTTACGCTTCTCATACACCTGTCCGAAATGCGTATGGCACAGCGACACTCCGAGTTTTGACTTAGCCTCGGTGTTGAGACGCATCGACTCTCCGTAATATACCATGGCTGAATCAAACTGTTTCTTGCGCTCGAAGAGGGTTCCAAGGTTGGCATAGTTGATAGCCATACCGAGCTTGCTGTCGAGCTTGCGCTCGCCTTCGAGTGCCTGACGGAATATACTGTCGGCTGCGTCATCATTGCCCATCACCTTCATGGCATTACCAATGCCGTTGAGCGAGGTGACACGGTTCTTCAATGTCTTATCGCTTGTCGGATCGCCATAGGCATCACAAAAAGAAAGTGCCTTGTAATGATAGGAGGCAGCCTCATCCATAATACCAATGCGGCGATAACTGGTGCCCAACTGATTGAGGATGTGTATGATGTTGTTTGTATCCTTGATTGATTCAGCTAACTTCAGTCCGTTTTTGTGGGTTTCAATTGCTTCCGAGAACTTACTTTCCTCCCTAAGTCGCTTACCCAACTCGCGCATGGCCATCACCTCACCACGAGTGTCGCGGGAGGCATGAAAGGTGTTGACAAACATTCTGAGAGTGTCAACACTACGCATATTCTTTAGAATACTGTCGGTGTGACGGTATTCCTCTTGGGTGTATGTTTTATTATGCTCCTCCTTGCAACCGTAGAGAACGGCTGCAAGGAGGAAGAGAATAACGTAGTATCTCATAAGGAATAATTATTCTGCATCAGGAGCCTTATCGATAAGGTCCATGAACTGGTCGAGCTTAGGAGTGATGATAATCTGTGTGCGGCGGTTGCGGAGCTTGCCCACCTCAGTGTCATTTGCCACGAGAGGATTATACTCGCCACGTCCACCGGCAGTGAGACGCTTGGGATCAACGCCATACTGGTTCTGAAGAGCCTGAA
>CALZMK010000378.1 GCA_945788545.1 uncultured Prevotella sp. | reverse complement strand
CTCTACAGGTTATCAATGATATTCGGTTAAACACAGGGTTTTACTGGTGAGCCATACTCTCTCCCACGATGACATAGATAATATGCAATTGTCAGCCGTAGCACGCAGAGTATTCAAAGAATCTCCTGCCGCTGTGGCACTCTATGAGTTTGCTTCGCTGAAGGACGAGAAAGGGAAACCGATTGCCGATGCTTTGCGCAAAGCTGTGATGAAGGAGCCTCAGAATATAGATTTTGACAGCATCTTCAATCGTATCTTCAATAGAGTGAACTACCCAGACTATGTATTCAGCCTTCCGATGGGTGCGGGCAAGACCTACCTTATGGCAGCATTCATCTACCTCGACCTGTATTTTGCACAGCAGGAACCTAACAATCCTGCCTTTGCACATAACTTCATGGTCATGGTTCCATCCGGTTTGAAGACCTCTGTCATCCCAAGCCTTCGCACCATTCAAGATTTCGACCCCTCGTGGGTGTTACCTGAACCCGCAGCTTCGCAGTTAAAGCGCGAACTGAAGTTTGAGATGTTGGACGAGAATAAGAGTGCCAACAAGTCAAACCGCACCAAGAACCCGAACGTACAGAAGATTGCCATACACGAGCCTCTTGCCGAACTCTTCGGTCTTGTGGCTGTGACCAATGCCGAGAAGGTGATACTTGACCGCATCGACAAAGGTACGGATGGATTGTTTGACTTCCATGACGAATCTGCTGACGAGAAGGATCGAGTTGCCAATGAGCTGCGTAACAAGATTGGCAAACTGCCACACCTCTCCATTCTGCTTGACGAAGTGCATCATGTGGCATCCTCTGATGATACAGATGACGAGGCAAAACTGCGTACAGTGGTCAACCGCTGGGCAAGCCAAGGCTCCATCACAACCGTGCTTGGTTTCTCGGGCACACCTTATTTGGACAAGAAGGGCAAGATACCGGTGACTGATACACACAGTGTGGCCACCACCGAGATGTCGAACATCACCAACTACTATCCGCTGGCAGAAGGCATAGGCAATTTTCTTAAAGTGCCAAAGGTAGTAAAGAGCGACAGCGACAATCGTGAGGAAATTGTGGAGAAAGGCGTGCGGGAGTTCCTGCGGCTCTATAAAGAAACCGTATATGCCAATGGCACATGCGCCAAGCTGGGCATATATTGCGGAACCATAGAGACGCTCGAAACAGTCATCTATCCGCTTGTCAACAGGATATGCACCGAAGAGGGCATCGACCCGGCAGTGGCGGTGCTGAAGTTTCATGAAGGCAACAAGCAATACCCGGCACCTCAGACCGCCCGGGCGGAGTTTGCCATGCTCGACCGTCCGCAGTCGCGCAAGCGCATCGTGTTGCTTGTTCAGATAGGCAAAGAGGGTTGGGATTGCAAAAGCCTTACGGGCATCATCCTCTCGCAGGAGAAAGATTGTCCAAAGAAAATGGTGCTACAGACATCATGCCGCTGTCTGCGTGAGGTGACGGATGCCAGTCAGGAAACAGCCCTCATCTACATGAACAGCGAGAACTACAAGTATCTTGACGAGCAACTGCAGAAGCAGCAGCACATTTCAATCCAGGAGTTTCAGCAAGGCAAGAAGCAGGAGGAAACCGTTCAGCTCAACCGCTACGACCGCACGGCTCGTCTTCATCTGCCCAAGGTGGAGTTCTACCAGATGCGGGTGACGAGTACGGGCGTGGTTGCAGAACCTGTTACCTACGAAAAAACTCGCGAAGAGATTAGCCGTGCTTCAGATTCCGCTCATGTTGGTAATCCTGTTCTTACCGAGTGGCAAATTACCAACCGAGGTCTTCAGCGCACCAACACCATAGCCGATGGTGGGGAGCATGGCAGCGAAGAAGCTAACTACAACCAGTGGGTCTATCGCATTGCCAAGGAGAGTTTCGGCTTTCTTTCCATACCGCAGCTCAACCGTCAGCATGATGCCCTCAAGGGAATCTTCAAGGCCATCACCTATACAGATGCGGAAGGCGTGACACGGTTCAGCTCTCACTACAACGTTGCCAAGGTCAATGCCAACATACGCAAGGCATTCTATGAGAAGCGCATCCTCACCATTCAGCAGGATATCATCGATACTGATGCTTCGCTGTTGCAAATCAATGCCGACACTGTATTCTCTCCCGTAGAGGTGCTGAAGTCAAAGGTGAATGAGTATATCCCTGAAAAAGACATGGTGGAGAACATCGTGAAAGAGGACCGCGGCGAGGTGCTCGTGGACGAAAAGACACAAACCATCATCGACGGACTGATAGCAATGGGACAGACAGAGATGGCGGTGCAGCTCAGAGCGAAGTTCACCAGCGAACCGAACAAAGATCGCTCATACCACTATCTGCCCTATCATGTAGATAGCAACTTTGAGTCTCTGTTCCTCAACGAGGTGCTGACCCAGCAATGCGTCCACAAACATGACCTTGAGGTGTATTACAATGGTGACGGGCAGTTCACCGAGTTCCGCATCGACTGCTTCAAGAAAAACGCCCACGGCCAGTGGAATTTCATCGGCCGCTATACACCCGACTTCCTCATCATAAAGCGTAAGGACAACAAAATCCACAAGGTGCTCATCGTGGAGACAAAGGGGGCTCTGTATGCACAGGACGAGGCTTTCAAAGATCGCAGGGCATTCGTCGAGGGGCAGTTTCTCAAACAGAACGAGGAGAAGTTCGGCTACAAACGCTTCGACTATCTCTATCTTGAAGATTCCCTGAGTGACAGCGAGCGCATCAATAAGACAAACGACATTATAAACAAATTCTTTGCATAAAATCGAAATACTATGGCAGTAAAATATATTCCGTTCTTCCCAGAACCTATAGAGGGACAAGCCCTCCTGAATAATTTCAACCGCACGCTACGCTATCGTGGGGTGGAAGACCTTAGTGGTCGTCTGCGTCGTGGTATGCCTTACT
>CALZMK010000377.1 GCA_945788545.1 uncultured Prevotella sp. | reverse complement strand
TTAATTCTTAATTTTAAATTCTAAATTATTCAGACAATATGTCTTCGAGTTTACCCGTCCAGTCCTCTCCGTTATCAACGAGGAGGGTGTGTATGCCAAGGGCCTTGGCAGCCTCGATATTCCGTGGACCGTCGTCGAGGAAGAGTGTCTCAGAAGGAACAAGATGCTCGCCCTCAATCACAGCATTGAAGAACTTGGCGTCGGGCTTCATCGCCCCACACTTGTAGCTCTCGTAGGCAGCATCAAGATAATAAGCAAGGGAGTGTCCCTCACCGTCGAATTCATCGCTCATCACCCACGACATCATGTAGGGATTGGTGTTGGAGAGCAATACAACGCGATAACCGCGCTCGCGCAGTTCCTTCATCTTCTCGAGATTGCGCTTAGGCACATCACCGCAATATCCTTTCCACGCATGACAACACTCCTGCCATGTGAGTTCGCGCCCCACAAGCACACTGAGTTCGCGGCGAAAGTCCTCGTCAGTGATTTTTCCAGCTTCGAGGTCGCCGAATATACCTTGTTGGGTGTAGGCGTCGAGTCGCTCGGCGGCATCTTTTAATCCGAGAGCCTTGAAGCGCTCTATCGCCTGGGGTTGGGCGAGTGTGATTACCACTCCACCCATATCAAATAATATCGTCTTAATCATATTCTTTTTATCCACAGATTATCACAGATTGGAAATTTTATATTGATTATCACAGATTTCTCTTACCACAGATTTAGCTTGTTCTTGCGGGCCTCATCCAGGGAGGAAAGCGTCTGCTGACGGGATTGATAGTCGGCACGCATGCTGGCGTATTTCTCGTCGAGATTGTGACTGATGTCTTCACTTCCGCCATCATTCAACAGACGCTGGGCGACGAGGGGATTCTGCGAGGCATCCTTCATCCACACCACAGGTCCGCTATACACAGGGGCTATCTTCAGAGCCACATGCAACTCGCTGGTGGTGGCTCCGCCAATCATCACGGGAATATGAAGCCCTGCCTTTTCCATCTCACGCACCACATTCACCATCTCCTCAAGACTGGGTGTGATGAGTCCACTGAGACCGATGATATCAACTTTCTCCTCAATCGCCTTGCGCACAATCTGTTCGGGCGGCACCATCACTCCCATGTCGATCACCTCGTAGTTGTTGCATGCCATCACCACACCGACAATGTTCTTTCCGATGTCGTGGACATCGCCCTTGACAGTGGCGATGAGCACTTTGCCGGATTTTCCGGGGGTTGATGATTGGCCAGCCTCAATATGAGGCTGGAGGATGGCTACAGCCTGTTTCATGGTGCGGGCGGTCTTCACCACCTGTGGCAGGAACATCTTGCCACTGCCGAAGAGTTGACCGACGGTGTTCATGCCATCCATAAGGGGACCCTCTATGATGTTGACAGCATTGGGATATTTGGTAAGCGCCTCGGCGATATCTTCCTCAAGATAGTCGGCAATGCCCTTGACGAGAGCATGCTTCAGACGTTCGGCGAGGGGGAGATCGCGCCACTGCTCATGTTGGGTGGCAGATGCCGAGGGATTGTTGCCCACGGCTTCCTGTTCGGCTTTTATCTTCTCGGCAAGGGAGATGAGTCGCTCGGCGGCATCCTTGCGGCGATTGAGCACCACATCCTCGATTATCTCGAGTTCGTCGGCGGGGATATCACTATATAGCACCTTTGTTGCGGGGTTGACTATTCCGAAATCCATGCCCTTGGATATGGCATGATAGAGGAATACGGCATGCATAGCCTCGCGTATCCAGTTGTTGCCACGGAACGAGAAAGAGAGATTGCTCACTCCGCCACTGACATGCGCTCCAGGTAGATTTTCACGTATCCATCCCGTGGCCCGGATAAAGTCGGCGGCATAGGCATCATGCTCCTCCATACCGGTGGCAATGGCAAGCACGTTGGGGTCGAAGATTATATCGAGCGGATTCATACCAACCTTCTCAGTTAGAAGGTGATATGCCCTATTAGCTATCTCAATTCTTCGCTCATAGGAAGTGGCTTGTCCCTGCTCGTCGAAGCACATCACCACCACGGCGGCACCATAGCGAACGACGTCACGGGCATGACTGAGGAACACCTCCTCGCCCTCCTTGAGGGATATGGAATTGACGATACACTTGCCCTGCACGCACTTAAGTCCTGCGGTGATAACATCCCACTTGGAAGAATCAATCATAATAGGTACGCGCGCGATGTCGGGTTCGCTTGCCACGAGGTTGAGGAATGTGGTCATCTCCTCACGAGCATCGAGCAATCCGTCGTCCATATTTATGTCTATCACCTGTGCCCCGTCCTCCACTTGCTTGCGCGCAATGGAGAGTGCCTCCTGATAATTCTTTTCCTTGATAAGGCGTAGGAACTTGCGCGAACCGGCAACATTACAGCGTTCACCCACATTGACAAATCCCACCTCGGGTGTGACGTCAAGCAATTCAAGTCCGCTGAGCCACATCGTGGATGGCTTGGGCATAGGTTGGCGCGGAGTAACACCCTCGACAAGGGGCACATAGCGGGCGATAAACTCATCAGTGGTGCCGCAGCATCCACCGATGATGTTTACGAGTCCCTCGTTGATATATTCCGCAATCTGTGGTGCCATCGAGTCGGCTGTCTCGTCGTATAGGCCGAGCGAGTTTGGCAATCCTGCATTGGGATGGCAACTCACGTAATACGGAGCCTTGCGAGCAAGTCGGGCAAGGAAAGGTTTCATCTGTCGTGCACCGAAGGAGCAGTTGAGTCCCACGGAGAAGATGTCGTAGGTGCTGATGCTGGCAAGGAATGCGTCGAGTGTCTGTCCGCTGAGGGTGCGTCCGGCAAGATCGCTCACCGTCACCGAGAGCATGATGGGCACATCCTTGCCATGTCGGCTAATGACATCAGTGGCCGCATCCACAGCCACCTTGGCGTTGAGGGAGTCGAAGATTGTCTCGATAAGCAGTA
>CALZMK010000376.1 GCA_945788545.1 uncultured Prevotella sp. | reverse complement strand
AGGAGATTGACCTCAAAAATCCCAAGACCAACAGAATGAACCCAGGATTCACCGACGAGGAAAGGGGAAAGTTTACGACATGGCTCGACAACGGATTCACCGACACATTCAGACATCTGTATCCTGAACAGGTGACCTACTCGTGGTGGTCGTACAGATTCAAGGCAAGGGAGAAGAACACTGGATGGCGTATCGACTATTTCGTGACATCACAAAGACTCAACGAGAGAATCGCCGACGCCAAGATTCACACCGAGATTATGGGAAGCGACCATTGTCCAGTGGAACTCGATTTGAAGTGAGATGATTAAAAAAACTTAAAATAATGATATCAATGAAGAAGATAGCAACTGTATTAGTAATGCTCGTGGCTACTGTGTGCGCAATGGCACAGATGGCCGACCCTGTGCATTTTACATCCAAACTGGTGATGCTCGAGGGTGACGAGGCGCAAATCGAGTTTTCGGCAAGGATTGACCAGGGGTGGCATGTGTATTCCACTGGTCTGGGAAACGACGGACCAATCTCGGCGACATTCAACGCCACCAAGATGGACGGTGTGAAGACCGTGGGAGGACTGACCCACAAGGGAAAGGAAATATCACAGTTTGACAATATGTTCGGTATGAAACTGCGCTACTTCGAGGGTAGCGTGACATTCATTCAGAAAATCAAGTTCACCAAGCCTGAATACTCTATCAACTGCTATCTGGAATACGGTGCATGCAACGACGAGACTTGTATGCCACCGACATCCGTGGATTTCATAAAGAGCGGCAAGGCTCCCGCCGTGGCCAAGGAGGCCACTGCCGCCCCCACTGAGAAAGAAGCCACCCTCGCCCCTGAAAAAGAAGCAAAAGAAATAACCCAAGAAGACACCCTAACAGCCCCCGTGCTCGAAGCGTCAGCTTCGAGTCCCGATTCCACCGCCGCCCCCGCATCCCTCTGGTCGCCTGTTATCAGCGAACTGAAGGCCTACGAGGCAGCCCCCACTGATTCATCTCTGCTCTATATCTTCCTTGCCGGATTCGCTGGCGGATTCCTCGCACTGCTCACTCCTTGCGTATGGCCTATCATCCCAATGACAGTGAGCTTCTTCCTCAAGCGCAACAAGGAGCGCTCGAAGGCTATACGCGAGGCTGTGACATACGGTATATCAATCGTGGTGATATATGTAGTATTGGGACTTGTGGTGACTTTGCTCTTCGGTGCGAGCGCCCTCAACGCCCTTTCCACAAATGCTGTGTTCAACATCTTCTTCTGTCTGCTGCTCGTGGTGTTTGCTGCATCCTTCTTCGGAGCATTCGAGATTACACTGCCTTCGTCGTGGAGCAACAAGATCGACGCCAAGTCGGAGAACACAAGCGGAATGCTGAGCATATTTCTCATGGCATTCACCCTCACATTAGTGTCGTTCTCATGCACAGGTCCTATCATCGGATTCCTGCTTGTGGCAGTGAGCACTCAGGGCAGTATCCTCGCCCCCACCATCGGTATGCTTGGATTTGCCATCGCTCTCGCCATTCCGTTCACTCTGTTTGCCATGTTCCCCAGTCTGCTGAAGTCAGCACCGAAGTCGGGTGGATGGATGAATGTGGTGAAGGTGGTGTTGGGATTCATCGAACTGGCCTTCGCACTGAAGTTCCTGTCGGTGGCCGACCTTGCCTACGGATGGCATATCCTCGACCGCGAAACCTTCCTATCGCTTTGGATTGTAATCTTCGGTCTGCTTGGAATATATCTCCTGGGATGGCTCAAGTTCCCGCATGACGACGAGGGCAACCGCACTAATGTGCCACAGTTCTTCCTCGCCATGATTTCATTGGCTTTCGCCATATATATGATTCCCGGACTTTGGGGCGCTCCGCTCAAGGCTATCAGTGCATTCGCTCCGCCTATGAACACTCAGGACTTTAATCTGTATAAGGCTTCGGTGGAGGCTAAATACCATGATTATGAGGCTGGTATGGCTGCGGCAAAGGCTGAAGGCAAACCGGTGATGATCGACTTCACGGGATTCGGATGCGTGAACTGTCGCAAGATGGAGGCTGCCGTATGGACCGACCCGAAGGTGGCTGACATGCTCAACGAGAAATATGTGCTCATCTCCCTGTATGTGGATGACAAGACTCCATTGGCAGAACCTATGACAGTGACGGAAAACGGACAGCAGCGCACTCTGCGCACTGTGGGCGACAAGTGGAGCTATCTGCAGAGAGTGAAATTCGGTGCGAACACGCAACCGTTCTATGTGCTGATTGACAATGACGGCAAACCGCTTGCCGGATCGCGCTCATACGACGAGGACATCAATGCCTATATCGACTATCTGCAGATGGGTATTGACAACTATAAAAAATAATATTGGACAATAAAAATTATATTGGACAATGCTGGACAAGGAAACAAGAGACAGAATTATCGCTCTGATACACAAGGAGGTAGTACCTGCCATCGGTTGCACAGAACCGATGGCGGTGGCATTGGCAACGGCACGCGCCAAGGAGGCATTGGGCGAGTTGCCTGAGAGTATCGAAGTGCAACTATCAGCTAACATACTGAAGAACGCCATGGGTGTGGGCATCCCCGGAACGGGAATGATTGGACTGCCTATAGCCGTGGCACTCGGAGCCTGTATCGGACGCTCGGAATACCAACTGGAGGTGCTGCGCGACCTTACTCCCGAATCACTTGCCGAGGGTAAGCTATATATGCAGCAGCATGACATCAACATCAAACTCAAGGACGGCATCACCGAAAAGCTCTATATCGAAATCACATGCCATTCCGCCGACAACCGCCAATCCAAGGCCATCATAGCCGGCAGCCACACCCGATTCATCTACATAGAGAACGCCGACGGCGAAGTCGAATTAGACCTCGCCTCTCCCCAAAAAGTGGAATCAGCCAGCAGCCCCTGTGCTCGCAACGTCAGTTGCGAGTCCCCC
>CALZMK010000375.1 GCA_945788545.1 uncultured Prevotella sp. | reverse complement strand
CCATGGATGTGTGTTGTTTATTGTGGTGTAGAGTAACCTCTCTTCCCCCTTTGCTACACGGTTTTCAGTTGTAAGCACAAGAGAAAACAGGAAGCACAGGGTGAGGAGGGGGCGGTGATTTGGATTAGTTCTTAGAATAGAGCTCGACGATGAGCTGCTCCTTGATATTCTCAGGGATATCAGCACGCTCGGGCTTGTGGAGCATCTTGCCGCTCTTGGTAGCCTCGTCCCACTCAATCCAAGGATACTTGGAGTGGTTGAAGCCTGCGAGAGCGTCAGCGATAACCTCAAGCGACTTGCTCTTTTCGCGAACAGCAACAATCTGTCCGGGCTTTACACTGTAGGAAGCGATGTTGACCACCTTGCCGTCTACAGTGATGTGCTTGTGGTTGACGAGCTGACGGGCAGCAGCACGGGTGGTAGCAATGCCGAGACGGTAAACGACGTTGTCGAGACGGCATTCAAGGCTCTGGAGAAGGATTTCACCGGTAATGCCACTGGCAGCGGCAGCCTTGTCGAAGAGAATGCGGAACTGCTTCTCAAGTACACCATAGGTATACTTGGCCTTCTGCTTCTCAGCGAGCATGACACCGTATTCAGAAGACTTGCGACGACGGCCGTTGCCGGGGTTGCGGCCATTCATACGCTTGTTAGTGTTGCCGAAGATGTCCTCACCGAACTTGCGGCTGAGCTTCACCTTGGGACCTGTATATCTTGCCATATCTTAATACTGGTATTGGTAAATGGGGTTGTGTGTTTGTCTGTAGATGGATATGCGTTCTACTCAATGGTTGCGTCAGTGGGCGGGAATTATACGCGACGACGCTTGGGAGGACGACATCCGTTGTGAGGAAGGGGAGTAACGTCGATGATCTCGGTCACCTTGATGTCAGCGGCGTGGCAGGCGCGGATGGCGCTCTCACGACCGTTGCCGGGACCCTTGACATATGCCTTCACCTCACGAAGACCGAGGTCATAGGCTACCTTGGCACAATCCTGTGCTGCCATCTGAGCAGCATACGGAGTGTTCTTCTTCGAACCACGGAATCCCATCTTACCGGCGCTGGACCAGCTGATAACCTGGCCTTCGCTGTTGGCAAGACACACAATGATATTGTTGAAGGAGCTGTGAACGTGGAGCTGGCCCTGAGCCGTTACCTTCACGTTGCGCTTCTTTGCAGAGACAGTTTTCTTTGCCATAAATTTCTTATGTTGTCTTATCGCTTATTACTTGGTAGCCTTCTTCTTGTTAGCAACGGTCTTCTTCTTACCCTTGCGAGTACGGGCGTTGTTCTTGGTGCTCTGTCCACGGAGGGGAAGACCGATACGGTGACGGATGCCACGGTAGCAACCGATGTCCATGAGACGCTTGATGTTCAGCTGAATCTCGGAACGGAGGTCACCCTCTACCTTGTACTCATTACCGATGATTTCGCGGATTGCTCCAGCCTGCTCGTCGGTCCAGTCCTTAACCTTGATGTCTCTGTCAATGCCTGCCTTGTCAAGGATCTTAGCAGCGCTACTGCGACCAATACCGAAGATATAGGTCAAAGCGATCTCGCCTCGCTTATTCTGAGGGAGGTCGACACCAACAATTCTTATTGCCATATAGTATTTTTAGTGTTGTTTTGTAGGGAAGATTAACCCTGACGCATCTTAAACTTAGGGTTCTTCTTGTTAATAACATAGAGGCGGCCCTTGCGACGTACAATCTTGCAGTCTGCGGTGCGCTTCTTGAGAGATGCTCTGGTTTTCATTGTATGCTCTTGTATTTGTTTTATTTGTAACGGAACACGATCCTGCCTTTCGACAGGTCGTAAGGACTCATTTCCACCTTCACCTTGTCGCCGGGAAGAATCTTGATGTAATGCATACGCATCTTTCCGGATATGTGGGCGGTGATGGGATGGCCGTTCTCCAGTTCGACACGGAACATCGCATTGCTCAATGCTTCGACGATGGTTCCGTCCTGTTCAATTGCAGTTTGCTTTGCCATAAATGCTGAATAATGGTACTAATACAACTTTCCTTCTATCGCCTCGATGGGCTCAAATGTTGACAAGATGTCTGGCTTTCCGTTGTGGATGGCTATGGTATGCTCAAAATGGGCTGCCCTGCTCAAATCGCGGGTGGTGATGCCCCAGCGGTCCGGCATCAGGGCTATGGCATTGCTGCCCTGGGTTATCATGGGCTCAATGGCGATGCACAGACCGTTCTTGAGCAACTTGCCCGTTCCGGGACGTCCGTAGTTGGGGACAGGGGGTTCTTCGTGCATATCATGACCTATGCCATGACCGACGAATTCTCGTACCACCCCGTAGCCTTCCGACTCGCAGTGCTGCTGCACAGCAGCACCGATGTCGCCGATTCTGTTTCCGGGAAGGGCTGCCGCGATGCCGCGGTAGAGACTTTCCTTCGTAGTACGGAGCAGGCGACGGGTTTCCTCATCCACCTCTCCGACACAGAATGTATAGCAGGAGTCACCACAGAATCCGTCAAGACAGGTACCACAGTCCACCGATACGATGTCACCGTCTTTAAGGGGGACATCGTCAGGTATGCCATGGATGACCACATTGTTGACAGACGTGCACAGGCTTGCAGGAAAAGGTTCTGCCCCTGCAAAGCTGGCCGGAAAACCCTTGAACGTGGGAGTTGCACCGTGGTCGCGGATAAATTGTTCGGCCAATGTGTCCAACTGTCGGGTTGTGACACCCGGCCTCACAATTTTCGCGATTTCGGCAAGTGTTGCGCTAACCAGCAAATTGGCTTTGCGCAACAACTCGATTTCTTCTTCTGTCTTCAGATAAATCATCGACACGATAGTTGAAGGTAGCGTTTCCCAGTGTTACTTAGGAACGGTTGCGTGTGTGTCCCGAATTCAGCATTCTGTCATAGTTGCGTACCGACATGTGGCTGTCAATCTGCTGGAGGGTATCCATTACCACACCA
>CALZMK010000374.1 GCA_945788545.1 uncultured Prevotella sp. | reverse complement strand
ATGTGGTGCAAATATATATATTTTTTCGTTACAACATGCCATTTAGCACAAAAAAAGTAGAGAGTTAGTTACCGGACTCGTCTAACTCTCTACAATATTAATAGAATAAAATAAATATCAAACAAAAAGTTCCGAAGAACTTTCAAAAGTTGTGCATGTCGGTTGAATCTATTAGATTCAAACCGTGAACCTTATCAGAGTCCAGTCATCGATGGACGAGGAAGGACTTCTCCTGACTTAGTTACATACCATGCACTGGTGCGGTTCATGCCCTCAAGATAGAACATTACACCTTTTTTCACACCCTTCTTAATTACCTTTCCAAAATTTTTCATAACCATAAAAATTTAATACAATACCTTAATAAATAACTGTGGCATAGCCACTTCACACTTTGGAATTAAAAAGTTTCTTCATAAAAAGTGTCCGGTTTTATCATATCCGACGGTGCAAAGTTACGGCACTTTTTTCACACTGCAATAGAAAGCATAGAAAAATCGTACAAACGGTTGTCTTTTGGTGATTCTTTGCAAATCATAACTTGCAAACTATGTTATATAACATGTTTTTTGGACTGCATTTGTGCCTGTTTTGCCATAACTTCGCACCGAAAGAAGGGCTTATCTTCACTTTTTATCGACAGAATATCTGATATTTTTTGCTGCTTCTCGTCCGTCGGGAGTAGTAAATGTGGCTGCAAACATCCATTTCACGAGGCGGACTTCAGGTGTATTGAACTCTCCGATTGGTAGTTTGAGCAATACAGAGTTCCAGCCTTGATTCAGATGCACGGCAATAGGCTCACGCACGGCGAGGTTCTCATTGCCAAGAGGCAATTCATTGTCGTGCTCCATCGTCTGATTGCTCCAATGAGGAGGCGCAATCTCCTCGCCATTGACCCAGATACGGCTGCCACGGTAATCCCAAGTGCCCTGCACAGGCGGGAAATCCTTCTCCGAACGGCTGTAGTTCTGCGTTTCGGCGAGCAATCCTACGGTCTGTTCACAATCCGAATAGACCCAGGTATAGGCATAGGCTGTGTGGTTTGGCTGCGGGTCGTCATAATAGCCAGGGACGAAAGTACCCCAAACATGACGCAGATAGACACCTGCTCCCGATGCTGTACCTACATTGTATTCCTTACCCTTATATATATAGAGCGCGCCATCGACCGACTCAGGCAATGGCTCGGTCTCTGGAGGGAAAACTGCCGCAAAGTTACCCTTGTTAGGGAAGGCATCGGTGATTGCCCATTCCTGTGCTGACTGTTTCACATAGGCAAAATCGTTCTTGTCGCAATAACGGCTGAGATGCCATATCATACGATCCTCGAAATCGGCAAAGGCATTGAAGTCCTTGCTGCCTCGTGGCGGCATGATGGTACCCAAGCCATCGAAATACTCATATCCGCCACCAAGCCATGCTCGTTCAGCAATGGCAAGCATGTTCGGATAGAGATGATTGTTCCTGATCATGTCACTCTCGGTTGGTGAAAGGCGGTCGTGCCACAAGGCGAGGATAGCTCCTGCTATGTCGTCGTTGCCCTGTGGTGTGTTGTAAATGCGACTGCCATAGAGCGAGACGAGATCAGCGAATGTGTCGAAGTGATTGAGATAATGGAACTTGCTGTCGATGGCAGGAATGCCAGGCTGCGCCTTGCCACGGTAGCTCCACAGATGAGTCATATCGATCTCGCCCACATCGTACTTCCAACCGGGGTTATATGAGATGACCTTCTTGCCTTTCGAGCGCACCAAAGCCACCATCTCGGGCACAAAGTCGGGATTGGCAAATCGCACCTCGTCGGTTCCCAAGTGCAGATAAGGCACGTCAAACACCTCGCAAGCCTCGGTAAGCAAGTCACGGACTATAGGCACACCCTGCTCGCTCTGCATCGAGAAACCGAAAGCACGGTCGAAGGCTGCGCTATGTCCCGGCACATCGATCTCGGGGATGAGCATCATGCCGTGCTGACGGCAGAACTCCACAAGGTCGCGTGCCTCTTCATGAGTATAGAACTTGCCAGGCATACGAGTAGTGATGGCTGGGTCATTAAGTTGAGGGTATTTCTTGCTCTCAAGGCGATAAGCCTGATTCTCGGTCAGATGCCAGTGGAACACATTGATCTTATATCGGCTCAATATGGCAATTTCTTTCTTGAGTTCTTCAATCGAGATATAGCTTCGACCCACATCCTGAAGGAAGCCGCGGATACGGAACGACGGCCAGTCCTCGACATGACAACCCATGAAACCGGCGAAGGCTCCATTGTCATAGACAGCGAGTTGAGCCAATGTCTGCTTTGCCCAATATGCGCCCTGTTCGGTCATTGCCTTGATGCTGATGCCCGAAGCCGTGACATCGAGAATATATGCCTCATCGTTCTGTAAGCCGCTAACCATCTCGACCTTGGCTTTCTTGACCAATGAGAGGCTGTCGCCATAGCATCGGTCAGGACCATAGACAATATGCTGAGGACGAGGGAGAAGTGGCAGCTGATCAACGATGGCAAGGGCACTGTCGAGTCCATGACGGCCAAAGCGTGTCATCTGAGGGCTTCGTATGCCAGGTTTCTCTTCACCCTGCACCATGATGAAGCCATCGGTCAATGCCACAATGCCAGCACCGGCACGGGCAAGCTGTGGATATTCACCCATGCAATGCCACACACCAGTCTTGACATTGTAGCACTGAAGGATGCCGTTGAAGCGATACCACTCCTTGGGATGAAGCAAATATTCAGGATTAGGAAATTCACCGCGTATGGCACGTTCGAAGATGTCGTCATTGACACCGCCTGCACAAAGGATATGACTGTCGTCAAGCACCATGGCACAGCCTCCACCCACAAATGCAGCAGGAGCAGCCTGTTCGAGCCATTCTTCCTTGGCAACGTCATAGCTCCATGCCGTGCGGCTCACATAGGCAGTCTCACCCTTCTTGTTGCAGAAGCCTCCCATGACAT
>CALZMK010000373.1 GCA_945788545.1 uncultured Prevotella sp. | reverse complement strand
GCAAAATTAAAACATTTACCACACATACGCAAATTATTCGAGCCAAAATTACGTAAATGTTACGTAACAATGACTGCTTGTTGTCTATTTAATCTTCACGCTTCGTAATTTTCGTAAAATATTCGGGCATATTATTTGCTGTTCATAATTATTGATTATTGATTTCTAAATTCCATTACCGCTATCTCAAACATTCGCAGACGATAGAAGTCGCGACGGGGAGGAGGCAGGAGATTCGTCACTTCGTATATTACCGGGAGATAACGACGGAGGTCTTTCGTTTGACCCTTACGTATTCAGCTGAGGGCAGAATCTGATCCGACTACCCCCGCTCCGATTAATACCTCTGCCATCGACATCTTGCGATGACTTGACTTTACTTCGCTAATTGCTTGATTAACAAGCTGACCAGCCATAAAACTTAAATTAATCATTGCTAAATATGTATTAAAATTATTAATTATTCCCACTCTTATAGAGGTGGGATTCTCTATTTTTCACTATTGCGTAAATTATATTTTTTTCGTATCTTCGCCACGAAATTTAAAACATCTATCTCTAATATGACAAACGATATTACCTTTTTCTCTTCCCTCACCGACAAGGAGCCGAAACTCATGTCGTGGGAATCGGTGACGACGATTATTCGTAGTGATCAACTCATGAAGTTATGCAGCGACTATCAGGCGGCGCTCTCGCTCTATGAAAAGGCGAAGGATGCTGACGACAAGGAGCGTATGAAACACCTGAAATCGCAACTCTCCGCCCTCAAGCAGCAATGCCCGGCGATTATGCCACAGGCTATGATGGACGAAGGACGCACGGCTGAGAACATCACCCGCTTTATGCCCTACATGATTGTGGACCTCGACCATATCCCTGCCGACAGGATGGCTGCGGTGGAGGATTGCGTAAAGAAATCTGAATATACCCGCCTCGCCTATCGCACCATCTCTGGATGCGGACTGCGCGTGATTGTAAAGGTGGATGGCGATGTCACCAAGGACAACTTCAACGATGCCTGGATGTCGGCCAACGAGATGATCAAGCAGCTCACAAGTGTGGAATACGACAAGCAGTGCGGCAACGTCAACAGGATGTGCGGACTGGCATGCGACCCTCGTGCCGTGTTCCGACCTCTGTCGAAGGCCGTGAAGATCAAGAAGTTCAAGACCGAAAAGGCAAAGCAGAAAGGCCGCCGCCCGTCGTGCGCCAAAGCCGGAAGTACTGCCCGACGCCTGGTGGAGGGCGAGGGCATCGAATATGTTGAGGGCCAGCGCAATGCGTATGTCTCGCGTGTCATCTACTGGATGAACCGCTTTGGCATTCAAGAGGAGAAAACTATTGAGTGGGCGCTGGATGAGTTCAGCGAATACGACGCAGCCAACGGTTATCCCATTGCCGGTATCGTGAAGAATATCTATGGTAAACATAAAGTTGAACATAACACTTGTCGCCCCTCGGCCTTTGCCTCTGACAATGACTCCCGGCCACGCAAATCCACCATCATGGAGGTGGAGGCATTCCTCACTGCCCGCTTCCGCTTTCGCCGCAACATTCTCTCCCAGCAAGTTGAGTTTGCAAAGATGCAGTCCATCCTGCCGGGAACTCCCCCCTCGGGGGGATGGGAGGGGCTTTCCGACTCCGCCGAGAACACCCTCTGGATTGACATGCAGCGTGCCGGTCTTAACACCGACATGCAGACTCTCCATGCCTATCTCACGAGTAATTATGTTGAGGAATTTCATCCTGTGAAGCATTATCTTGAATCATTACCCGAGTGGGACGGTCACGACCATATCGCCGACCTTCTTGGGATGGTGCACTGCCGCGACTGTTCGCCTGCCGACTTCGACTTCTATGTGCGCCGATGGCTTGTGGCTATGGTGGCGGCAACACTCGACAACAATGTGGTGAATCATCAGATCTTCGTGCTGCTCGGTCCGCAAGGCACCTACAAAACCTCGTTTATGAACAATCTCCTGCCGCCCGAACTTCGACAGTATTTCTGTATGAAGACCAACTCGCAGCGCATGACCAAGGACGACTCCTTTGCCCTTGCCGAGAACATTCTCATCGACATGGAGGAGATTGACAGTATGGGGCGCCAGGAGGTGAACCAGCTCAAGGCAATGGCCTCGCAGCCCTATGTCAAGGACCGCCCCGTCTATGGCCGCAGCAAGGTGCGACTGCCCCACATGGCTTCCTTCTGCGCCACGGGCAACAACATGCAGTTCCTCACCGACGACACCGGCAACCGCCGATGGCTTGTCTTCGAGGTGGATTATATCGACAATCCCTGGACAGCCACCATCAACTATGCCGGGGTGTATTCCCAGATACGTCATCTTCTCGACACGGGGTTCAGGTATTGGTTTGACACTGGTGAGGTTGCGAAGCTCAACAAGCGCAACCGGGCTTATGAGACGCCGAATGTGGCGCGCGAACTCATCTCGACGCGTTATCGCAAGCCCTGCGAGAACGAGAAGCCTGTATATCTCACTGCTTCCGACATCGTGGCGCGCTTCGGAGGCCAGGTGCGTCTGTCTGCCGTACAGGTGGGCAAGGCGCTGCAGGAGATGGGCATAGAGCAATATCGGTCGCATTACGGCCGATTCTGGAAACTCTTCGAGCGAGCGGCATCCGACATTGGTCATGTAGTGCCAGATGACATACAACTTCCCAAGGAAGATATGCCATTCTGATGCCTGGCGTGACAGATGTGACACTTGTGACAGATATATATACATATTTTCGCGTAAATTGAAATTAAGGGTTACTAATAGTAGGCTTGAATTAAATATTTAATAAAATGTTGCATATCCATCTGTCACATCTGTCACCTGTCACACTTGGATTTAATCTTTAATCTTTTAATTTTTTAATTCTTTAATTCTTTAACACTTTAATTCTTTAATTTTTTAATTTTTTAATTTCCATCGGACCTATGCCCTCAAAGTTAAAAAT
>CALZMK010000372.1 GCA_945788545.1 uncultured Prevotella sp. | reverse complement strand
ATCAAGCAGCGCCGTCAGCAGGAGTTGCAGGATATGTATCAGAAGATTCAGCAGAGCTATCAGGACAACCAGCAGGCTCTTGCCAAGGCATCTCAGGAGAAGATGTCGGCTATCACAGCCAAGGTGCTCGACGCTATTAAGCAGGTAGGTCAGGCTGGTGGCTATGTCTATATCATGGAGCTTCAGGGTGGCATTCCCTACATCAGTACCACTCTCAGCACTGATGTAACAGCCCAGGTAAAGGCAAAACTCGGACTGAAATAACTTCTTTCGGTGGAAAGAAAATAAGAATTAAAAATTAATAATTAAGAGAAATAGTATTGGCCGTAATTTAGTAATATATATTGTACGAACATTTTTTCTTAATTCTTAATTTTTAATTCTTAATTTAAATAGAAATCGATTCATAATATTATTATAAGAAAATTAATATTTGATTTTATGAAAAAGTTCTTGTTACTCGCCCTTATGGCTCTACCCCTTTCGCTTCACGCCCAAAACGAGGAAGCGACAGTTGTAGCTACTGCAGCTACACAGGAAGTAAAGTTTGGATATGTAAGTTATTCGACTTTGCTCGAATCTATGCCCGACTATGCAGTGGCAATGAATAAGTATGCACAGTTGGAAGAGAAATATGCTGCCGAGACAAGGCGTGTGGAAGATGAGTTTAATGCCAAGTATGAAGCATTCCTTGAGGGTCAGCGCGACTTTCCGCCATCTATCCTCAATAAACGTCAATCAGAGTTGCAAGAACTTCTCGAAAAGAACATTGCTTTTAAGAACGAGAGTAAGCGTCTCTTGGCTGAGGCAAAGGCTGAGTTGATGAAACCATTACGCGACAAGATGTCGAAAGTGCTGGCTACTATCGGCACGGAGATGGGACTTGCGTTTATTATCAATACCGACAATGACTCTTGTCCTTTCATCAATCCGCAGAAGGGTTTTGATGTGCATGATACAGCTGTGAGAATGCTCAACCAACTTTAGTCTTACTACTATGCAGAAATTGTCAAGTGAGGCCGGCCCTATCGGTATTTTTGATTCTGGATATGGCGGTTTGACTATACTTCATGGTATTCGACAGTTGCTGCCGCAGTATGACTTTCTCTACCTCGGCGACAATGCCCGAGCCCCGTATGGTCCCCGCTCATTTGATGTCGTGTATGAATTCACACGACAGGCAGTGGTGCGTCTATTCGAGATGGGTTGCCATCTCGTTATCCTCGGGTGTAATACCGCTTCGGCAAAGGCATTGCGCACCATACAACAGAACGACTTGCCCCAGCTTGACCCTACAAGGCGTGTGCTCGGTATTATCCGACCTACAGCTGAGGTAATAGGTCAACTGACGACATCGCGTCATGTAGGTGTACTCGCCACTGAGGGCACAATAAAGAGTGAAAGCTATACTCTCGAAATACAAAAACTTCATCCCGACATTGTAGTATCCGGAGTGGCATGCCCTTTCTGGGTGCCACTCGTGGAATATAATGAAGCCGACAGTCCTGGAGCAGACTATTTTGTCAAGAAGCGTATTGACCAGTTGATGCTTCTTGACCCAGAGATCGATGCAATCATATTGGGTTGCACACACTATCCCCTTCTTATGCCCAAGATTGTGAAGTATGTCAATCCCGGCATACGTATTGTGCCACAGGGGGAGTATGTGGCTGAGAGCCTCAAAGATTATTTCTTACGTCATCCCGAGATGGAGGAAAAGTGTACAAAGAATGGCAGGGTGCAATATCTTACCACCGAAAATCCGGATAAGTTCAAGGAGTCGGCACAATTATTCCTGCACGAGGACGTAGAAGTGAAAAACATTGTCCTCGGATAACTCATCACTTATAGCTCATAACGCTTACAGCAGACGCTTGGCGAAATACCTGACAGGATACCATACTGCAAGCCATCCTACTGCTATCACAGTAAAGAAGATGACAACGATGTCCTCGGGATGAACACTGACAGGATAAGCATCCACGACAAACGAACCACTACTCTGTCCTAAGCCAACCAAACCATATTCTTGTTGTAGCCAGCAGAGGATTAACCCCACTGCGATGCCTGTAACAGCTCCAATGGCAGATATCATGCGACCCTCGAAGAGGAACACTCTCACTATCTGCTTGTCGTTGGCACCAAGGTTGCGCAATGTAACCACGTCATTCTTCTTGTCGATAATAAGCATAGATATACTGCCTATTATATTAAAGCATGCTACCATTAATATAAAGGTGAGAAAGATATAAGCCATCAGTTTCTCAATCTTCATTATCTTGAAGGTATCCTCCTGTTGCTCATATCTGTCATATACATGATACTTGTTTCCTGCCACTTCTTGCATACGGCTCTTCACCGCTTCAAAGTTGGAGCCAGGTTTTAGGCGTATTTCGAGCGCTGACAACATTCCTTGTTGGGCAAAGAGATTGCGGGCAAAGGCAATGCTGGTGATGATATGGTTCTTGTCGTATTTAGCCTGTTTCACCATGAAGAGGACTCCTGGAGAGTAGAGTTCATCCTCTACAAATCCATCCTCGGGATTTGCCATGTTGAGCTGTCCCTCGCGCTTGGGGGCGAATATTTTCAAACTTTCCCGAAATGAGTAACCCGTCTGTAGTGTTTCGGCGAGTCGTATGCCAAGAATGCCATAGTTGAGGTCGGCGGCATGCAGTTCAAATGTGCCGTTGCCCAATAAAATATCCTTGATATGCGTAAGACTGTCGAAATTATCCTCCACACCCTTAATTATCACCATAGCCTGACGGTCGCCATAGGTGGCGAGAGCCATGTCTTGCAGTGTCTCGGTTGCAACCTCCACTTCTTTCATCTGTCGAATCTTGGTGAGAATAGGGTCGTCGGCAGGTGCCGTCTTTCCCTTCACTGGCATGACCTTCAGTTGTGGGTCGATATTTGTGAAGAATGATGCCACAAGGTCGTGAAAACCATTGAACACACTGAGTGTAACCACCA
>CALZMK010000371.1 GCA_945788545.1 uncultured Prevotella sp. | reverse complement strand
AGAGCCGTTGATTTGCGATGTCAACTCGACGAACACCCTTATACTGTCGCCCTTGCGCACCTCGATATCCTGCGCCTGACTACCTGTGCTGTTGTCGAGATAGATGCCATCGACATTCACGCGGAAACCGGTTTGATTGCCATGCTCAAGGCGCACCTGACTCACCCGAAGTCCATCGGAGGAGCGGTTGTATGCCCAAAAGCCATAAGTGCGAGTGGGAACAGTGCTGAACACGGTGTCGAGCGACAGGGTGTCGCAAGCAAAGGACAACAAGTCGCCACGGCTCGTGGAAAACGAGTCGTCGTCGGAGCACGACGATAATATCGTGGACACAGACAATAGGATATAAAAAAGCCGTTTCATCTATAAGACAAAACGGCTCTGTTATGAAATTATTGTGTCAAACAGAACAATTATTTCTTAAAGTAGCGGGCATAGAGACCCATGAAGCCTGCGCAGTGGCGTGCCTCGTCCTTAGCCATCTCATGAACTGTGTCGTGAGTAGCGTCCATACCGGCAGCCTTGGCATTCTTGGCGATACGGAACTTGTCCTCGCAAGCACCCTTCTCAGCAGCGATACGAGCCTCAAGGTTGGCCTTGGTGTCGCCCAGAACGTCGCCAAGCAGTTCGGCAAACTTAGAAGCATGCTCAGCCTCCTCGAATGCATAACGCTTGTAAGCCTCGGCGATTTCGGGATAACCCTCGCGGTCGGCCTGACGGCTCATGGCGAGATACATACCAACCTCTGTGCACTCACCGTTGAAGTGAGCCTCGAGATCCTTGATCATTTCCTCGTTGGCACCCTCATTGCGAGCTGCACCAAGAACGTGCATGGTTGCGAAATTAGCCTGGCCATCTTCTACGAGTTCAGTGAACTTAGATGCTGGAGCCTTGCACAATGGGCACTTCTCTGGTGCTGCGTCGCCCTCATATATGTATCCACATACGGAGCAGATAAACTTTTTCTTCATAATAGTGTTGTTTTTAAAAATTGTTATACATAAAAATTATTACTCTCTCATTGAAATTTGATGCAAAGATAATAAATATCATTATTATATGCAAGAAATTTCACATTATTTATAGGAATTATCTTTTATTTTAAAAGAGGATTTATCTTTTCTTGACTGGTACGGTATCGCCAGTAAGACGTAGGTGTGACTTGATTTGTGGAATCTTGTCGCCTACGGCCTTGATGAGGAGCACAGCCACCTGGTTGGCGCCATATATATTATAATGTGTATTGTCCCATCGCCCGTTTGGGAGGGAGGGATGTTCGCCTGGGGCGAAGATCATGTGTAGCTTCTTGGATGCCTCGCGACCCAGTCCCTGTTCGAGTTCGTGGGTGATGGCATTGGCGTCGATGAAGACCACTCCCATCTCCTTGGCTACATTGGCGGGGGCTATGCGATAGTCGCCGTGAGTGTCGTAGAGCGTGTCGCCCTCGAGGACGTTATTGCCCGACTTGGCGTCGAGGTTGCGGAGTTTCTCGTCGTCGTCGTTCTTCTGCACCTTCAGGGCGAAGTTGCGGCGCACAACTGCATTGAACAATACGGGTATGCCGCCCTTGGAACGGGTTTCGTTGACGAAGCGACGGAGATTATCATCGAAGGTGGAGCCAGGATCGGTGTGGCGCTCTGGCTGGGGTTTCTCGTCGTTATGTCCAAACTGGATGAAGACGTAGTCGCCGGGCTTAATTTTGTTGAGCACCTTGTCCCAACGGCCTTCGTTGATGAAACTCTTGGAGGAGCGGCCGTTGACGGCATGGTTATCCACTACGACATGGGAGTCGAAATACTGTTGGAGCACCATACCCCAACCGCGTTCTTGTTTGCCTCCGGTGGTGTCTTTGTTGGCCATGGTGGAGTCGCCTATCATGAACACGGTGAAATCAGGTTCGGGGGTGAACGACATGCTTATTACTACAAGGGCCATGAGGCCAAGAAACATTTTTTTCATATCATTCTTCACTCTTCATTCTTCACTCTTCATTTAAAATAATTTTCACCATTTCATCGGGAGAGAGGAGCTGCTGCTCGCCGGTAGTCATGTTCTTGAGAGTGATCTTGCCGGCGGCTATCTCGTTCTCGCCGGCGATGGCGACATACTGGATGGCCTTGGCATTGGCGTAACTCATCTGCTTCTTCATTTTGGATGAATCGGGATAAATCTCGGTACGGATACCGGCAGCACGTGCCTTTGCCACGATGGGCAAGCAATATTCTGTCTCCTTGGCTCCGAAGTTGACGAAGAGGAGTTGGGTGCTTGTCACAGCCTCCTTGGGATAGAGGTCAAGGGCGTTGAGCACGTCGTAGATACGGTCGGCACCGAAACTGATGCCAACACCACTGATGCCCGGCATACCGAAGATACCCGTGAGATTGTCGTAGCGACCACCACCAGTGATACTGCCCATCGGAGTGTCGAGGGCTTTCACCTCAAAGATAGCTCCCGTGTAGTAGTTGAGACCACGGGCAAGGGTGAGGTCGAGCTGTATCTCGTTCTTTAAACCGACGGTCTTGAGGGTGTCGAGAATGAAGGCGGTCTCCTCCACTCCCTTGAGTCCAATTTCACTGTCCTTAAGAACGTCACGTATAACATTGAGCTTCTGGTCGTTATCACCTGATAGCTGTATAATCGGTTGAAGTTTCTCGATTGCGGATTCACTGATTCCATCGCTTCGCAGTTCAGCGTTGACATTATCGAGTCCAATCTTGTCGAGTTTGTCGATGGCAACAGTGATATCAACGATTTTATCGGCCTCGCCAATCACCTCGGCAATACCTGTGAGGATCTTACGGTTGTTTATCTTGATCTGTACATTGACACCCAGGCGAGTGAAGACGGTATCGACAATCTGCATGAGTTCGACCTCATTGAGCAGGGAGTCGCTACCAACGACATCGGCGTCGCACTGGTAGAACTCGCGATAACGACCACGCTGAGGACGGTCGGCACGCCATACGGGCTGTATCTGATAGCGCTTGAAC
>CALZMK010000370.1 GCA_945788545.1 uncultured Prevotella sp. | reverse complement strand
TGCATCACTGTTGCTCACAGTGACGCTCTTGTCGTAAGAGCCCCAAAGGTATCCGATGTTGGCACCAATAGAAAAACCCTTGTAGAAGTTCCATCCTGCACCGATAAATGCCTGGTGCAGTCCGCCCGAACCGCTATGGGTCTCGGTGGATGTGGATGATGGCTGTCCCTCGTCGTCAACACCCACAGTGCTCTTGCCACTGTAGTTGTAGCCGATATTGGTGAATGGCAATATACCGAAGGTCATACCGATTTTCGGGAACAGGCGGAACGAACCGACAACATACTCAAAGTCGGCATTGTTGGCATTGAGTTTACGACCACCCTCCTTGAAGTTGGTGACCTGTCCCGACAATCCTGCATCGAAAAGCATTGTAAGCGAATCCACTGCCGAGTAGGAGGCGGGGTTGAGTGTGTTAACCTGATTGGAGAATCTCATTCCCAATCCCAATCCGTTCATACCGCGGTTGAAGCCCTGCGACTGGTCGGACAATACGCCAAGGCCATACTGGCTATAGGGCGAATTTGTTCCGCTCTGTGCATTGGCTGTCAATACTGCTGCGCACATAAGTGCGACTATTGTTATCTTTCTCATCAAATGTATATATATTCTAATTCTTGTACTCTAAAATACGGTTTAATCCGTAGGGAACAATGAAATCATCTGCAAAGATGCGCATTTTTTCTGAAATGTGCAAATCGAGATGCACTCCGCCCGTTAAATAAACAAAAAGACGGGGATATTTTAATAAAAAATCACTTATATAGCCCTCAATTTCACGTCTTATACCATTTACGACGCCACTTCTTATTGCCGTTTCGGTGGTATTTCCCATTTCGGGAATGTCGCCATGACGGCTCACCAATGGCAGGCGGGCGGTGAATTCATTCAGGGCCTGGAGCCTCAGTCGGGGGCCTGGAGATATATTTCCCCCGACATATTCTCCGTCGGCATTCACGAAGTCGTAGGTGATACAAGTGCCCACATCTATCACGAGCACTTCCCTACCCCCACCCTTGGCGTATGCTCCCACGGCGGCGGCAAGACGGTCGGCACCTAATGTGCGAGGGGTGGCATACAGGATGCGCAACGGCACGGGAGTCACACCCGGCACCAGTCGCACAACCTCGAAAGGTAGGGCACCGATGGCTTCATCGATAGCACGAGGCATATCCACCACCGACGAAACTATCCCCCGCCGAAAAGGATAAGAGGCGACAAAACGCCCGAACTTTTCCAATTCGCCGTAGTCCATCCGGCACACTTCAACGGGGTTGTCACCCCCGTATGCCGCCAACTTGATACAGGTGTTTCCTGCGTCAATTATTAGGTTCATTTATATTAAATTCAATTTCAGGGTGCAAAATTATTGAAAAAAATCGAGATAATCGAATGTTTTTCCAAAAAAAGACATTAAATTTGCACCGTGAAAAAGATAAAAGATATATATAAAAGACTATTCGTCGGTGTTTTTACACTGATTGTCAGTCAGTTAACGTATTCGCAGACTTCCGACTCCATAGAGGTCAGTCTGTTGACATGTGCACCGGGAACTGAGGTTTACAGCCTTTATGGCCATACAGCCATCAGATACCACGATTTGCGCACGGGTGAGGACCTTGCGTTCAATTATGGCGTGTTCAACTTCAAGAAGCCGTTTTTCTCACTGAGATTTCTCTTCGGGCTCACCGACTATGAGCTCGGGGTTTATCCCTATCGCTTTTTCGCCGAGGAATACAGGCGCAGGGGCAGTCAGGTGACAGAGCAGGTGATCAATATGACAACCGATGAAAAGGCCGCACTATACAAGGCGCTTGCCGAAAACTATAAGCCCGAGAACAGGGAATACAGATACAACTGCCTGTATGACAACTGCACAACAAGGGCGCGCGACATGATTGTGGGCAACATTCGTGGAAAGGTGAGATACATAAGCGGCGAACAGAAACAGACATTCCGCGAGATACTTCACCAATATAACGAGAAGTATCCGTGGTCAAGATTCGGTGTTGACATCTGTCTCGGACTTACAGCCGACTTCACTGCCAGCAAACACCAACAGCAGTTCTTGCCCGATTATATGATGATCGACGCCGAAAAGGCTCAGATAATCAGCGACGGAATGTTCCGACCGCTCGTAAAGGAATCGCGCAATGCCGTTGTACCAGGTGTGCAGATTGTAGAACAGCCATTCCCGCTCACTCCGGGCGAATGTGCATTCATTCTGTTGCTCTTGTCGGTGGTTGTGATGGCTGTGGAACTGCGACGCAAGAGAATTTTCCGCATTTGGGACACCATACTCATGGTGCTCTCAGGACTTGCCGGTATATTCATCCTGGCACTGCTATTCTCGCTGCACCCCACAACGAGCACCAACCTGCAGTTCCTATTGCTCAATCCCCTGCCCTTGTTCTTCATCCGCAGGTTGTGGAGCAAGCCTCAGGACCGACTCTACTGGAAAATATCATTGGTGCTCATCATCCTGTTTTTCATCGGAGGTGCTTTGCAAGACTATGCCGAGGGGATGACTCTCGTGGCTGCCGCATTGCTCACCCGTTGTATAACACACTTTAAATTATGAACAAAAGACAGTTTTCACTTACACTTATAGTAGCCCTCGCCTATGCCGCCCGACTGGATGCACAGGTGATACAGTCGGCACCGCGGTTGGTGGTGAACATCACCATCGACCAGTTGCGCTCCGACTATATGGAGGCGTTCTCCCCGCTCTACGGCAGCTACGGGTTTAAGCGACTGCTCACCGAGGGGCGCGTATATAGCAATGCGTCATACCCCTTCCAGCCTATCGATCGCGCCTCGGCGATAACGGCTGTGATGACTGGCACTACACCTTATTATAATAGTATAGTGGGCGAAAAATGGCTCGACCGCAACACGCTGCGCCCTGTATATTGCGTGGACGACGACAAGACAAAGGGTATCGGAACATCCAAGGGCACATCACCAAAGAACGTGCTCACAAGCACTATC
>CALZMK010000369.1 GCA_945788545.1 uncultured Prevotella sp. | reverse complement strand
AGGTCGGTTTTGTCCTCATTGGCGAGCATCTGCTCAACTGCCTTACGGGTTTCCTCATCAAATGCGGGTGACAACCACTGTTTTGCGGTAGCTTCACACTGTGCAATTAGTTGTGCGTTATTTTCCATAATCTTTAAGTTTTATAAATTATTAGTTGTTAATTATTTTATCAATCTCGTCGAATTGCTTGCCCATATTCAGGTTGAGATAAATACGATAAAGGGCGGGAGCCCACTTGTTTTTCTCATCAGGCGCCAATGCACGAAACTTCTCCATGTATGGCAACGCCTCCCGATATACGGCAGTGAGTTGTTTTTTATTTTTCCTTATGTCCTTTTCCAGTTCTATAGTCTTGTTGAGCAATGCCGTTCCAAGATTATAGTAGGGCAAAGGCAGCGTGTCGTTGATATGTATGATTCTCTCCGACACTCTTATACACTCATCTGATCTTCCCATATTTAGCAGTACTGTGGATTTGGCAAAGAGGAAGAGGACATTAGTAGAATCTGTTTGCAGAGCCTTGTTGGCTATCTGCAGTCCGCTCTCATAATCCTTTCTCTCATTGTAATAATCCATGAGCTGCGGGAAGAAGTATCTGAACTCAGGATACGCCTCAAAGCCACGCTTGAGGGTATTGAGATAGTTTTCGGTGTCATTAAGCTGCAAATATGCCTCGGCCCTATACCTGAGAGTGAATTTGAGCTTTGCAGTATCGCCTTCTGCCATGTCGGTATATTTCATAACCTTCTCAGGCGATTTCATCATATATCCGCAGTAGGTTGCCCAATAGGCTGCCTCTGCGAGTCGTCCGTCTCTCTTGGCATAGTGGAAACGGTCGAACATCGGGTGACTTGCCGTACCGATATAACAGTCGAACAAGTCATATCCACGGTCGTATTGACCTTTGCGAACAAAATACGATCCACCATAGTAGAGGTTGGGTCGGTAGTTGTTCAGTATCTCTGAATACTTTTTTCTTTGTGATGTATCAACTGAATCCAGTCGCGCAAGAATGTAAAACATATCTCTTGCGTAACCGAATAGTGCCGCCGTATCATACTCCTGTTTAAGATAGAGTTTTTCATTTCCTGCGGCATATTGTTTTTCCACGGCATCAAACCATGTGATATAGATTTTCGGATTTTGGCGGTTGGTGGAATCATTTGCCAGCAAGCCCTTCATGAGCTCCACCGCCTTGTCCAGGTTAGCTCCACTCTTGATGTATGACCGCGCTTGAGAGATCTCCTTGCGTTGAGCTCTCAAGCACGGTGTTATCATTAAGAATAGAAGCGATATTGATATAATCTTCAACATTCAATATTCAATCTTCAATCTTTCAATTTTTCAATATTTCAATTGTAAATTTACTTATTGAGCAACTGCTGCATTTCATTAGCCTTGGCCTCATCGCCGAGGGCATAGTAAATAGAATAGAGAGGATATGCCCAGTTGGTCTTCTCCTGGTTGGGATCCATCTCCTTCAGTTTCTCAAGATATCCCTTCGACTCGTTGAGCACGTCAACAACCTTCTGGTTGTCGGCAGCCGACAGGCGACCTGTTGACTTGTTGGCAAGCTGGTCCTTGAGGGCAATAGCCTTAGAGTTAAGACTGATACCGATGTTGAAGATAACCTGAACGAAGTTGGGGTCGATCTCGACAGCCTTCTTGTATGCAGCCACTGCGTCGTCCCACTTCTCGGCATTCATCAGAGTCTCACCCTTGAGAGCCCAAGCCATCTTGTTCTGAGGATCCTTGGCAATCTCTTCCTCCAACCAAGCAGCCTTTTCTGCTGCCATGTGAGGCTTCTGATAGTAGTCGATGAGCAGGCTGAAGAAACGCTCGTTCTTGGGATCCTTGGCGTGCAGGTCCTTCAGTGTATTAAGATATGCTACAGAGTCAGCCTGAGTCTTGCAGTTATCCTTCTGCGAGAAGATAAGAATCTCCTGAGCGTCAGAAGCTTTTGCTGGATCCTTCATGGCCTCGTTGGCATAGCGCACAGCCTTCTCATAGTCCTTCTGGTTGTAAGCTGCCAATGATGCGAAGTAAGCAATTTCAGACATACCCTTGTCCTCTTCCCACTTCTCATTTACAAAGAGGGGAGCTGATGGAGAGTCAACATACAAGCCCCATGCCTCAAGAGCCTTGCCCTGGTCCTTCTTGTCGTTATAGAAGAACAAACCGGCATTGATAAGTCCATTGCGTGCAGCCTTGTAGTTGGCAGAGTTCTTCTTCTGGAACTTTGGCTTTACCTTACCCTTTTCGTTGGGCTGGATGTCAAACTCGTTACACTTGTAGGCGGCCTTGAAGGCCTCTACGAGTGCTGTGTACATAGACTCCTGTACGTCAGCAGGAGTGTCAACCTTCTTCAACTGGTTTTCAACCATTGTCTGCTGACCATCCATGTAAATCTTGTACTGGGCGGCACTCTTTGCGTTCCATTCAGCTGCCTGTTCGGCTGCTGACTGAGCAAAAGCAGTGGTAGCTGCTGCTGCCATAACTGCCATCATGAAAATTTTCTTCATTGTCGTAATTATTAGAGATAAAACATTATTATTCAATATTCTCAGGAATATCCTCAATCTGTGATTCCTCTGGCACCACTATTATCTGCGGCTCTTCCTCTGTCTCGGTCATCACCTTGCATACGCTGGCGATAACGTCGTTCTTCTTGGTGAGGTTGATGAGTCTCACGCCCTGTGTGGCGCGACCCATTACTCTCACGTCAGCCACCTTGAGACGGATTAGTATTCCGCTCTTGTTGATAATCATGAGGTCGTTCTCGTCGGTCACTACCTTGATGGCAACAAGTCGGCCTGTCTTCTCGGTGATGCTGATAGTCTTGACACCCTTGGCTCCACGTGCCGTCTTGCGGTAGTCATCCACATCGCTACGCTTACCATAGCCGTTCTCACTGACAACCATAATGGTTTCCGTCTGCGGATCATTCACGCATACCAATCCTACTACCTCGTCGTCGCCACCGTCGAGTCGC
>CALZMK010000368.1 GCA_945788545.1 uncultured Prevotella sp. | reverse complement strand
GGTACGTTCCCACCTGCGCCACACCGCTGGTGCATGCCTTTCTATTACCCCAACTTCCAGAATGACATGTGGCGCATTATGGGCATCGTCTTCTTCGACGACAAGGAGAATTTTATCATCGAGGGAGAAAAGCGCTTTGACCAGCTGAGGATAGAGGCCTTCCTTAGGGAGAAAGGCATTGCCATGTATGATACTGCGACAAGGGTGGTGCGCACTAAGAACACAGCCTCGGACAAAGATCTCGAGATAATCGAGGAAACAAACGTTGAGGCAATGCTCGACCATATGCCAGGATGCAATACTATCATCACAGCCGGACAACTCGCCACCGCAACCCTCTGCCGCCATTTCAAAGTGAAGGAGCCAAAGGTGGGCGATTATGTCGAGGTGCCATACAATGAACGCCTAATCCGCATCTACCGTATGCCAAGTAGTTCACGGGCCTATCCCATGAAACCCGAGCGCAAGGCAGAGCAATATGCCAAGGCACTTGCATCACTATAAATATAATTAACTAAATAGCTCAAATGCGTATTCTTTGAAGTTGAAAAGAATACATAATATTCCACAATAATCGATAAATAGTTTGCTTGGCAATGAATACCTTTGTATCTTTGTATAAAATTTAGCTGCACTCGGCAATTTGAGAGTAAACTCTCATTGCGCTCGTTTACAAAATCTTTTCCACATGACATTGACGATTATCATACTCATAGTTACCGTGGCGATGTTTGTCGCCGGACGGCTTAGGGCTGACATCGTGGCCCTGTGCTCATTGGTCGTGATGCTACTTTGCGGCATTCTCACTCCGACTGAGGCATTGGCGGGATTCTCCAATCCCGTGGTGGTGATGATGGTGGGACTGTTTGTCGTGGGAGGAGCAATATTGCAGACTGGGCTTGCCAAAGCTGCCAGTCACAGGATAATGCACTTGGCAAGAGGCAACGACGCCTTGTTGTTCATGCTCGTAATACTCGTGACGGCATTCATTGGAGCCTTCGTCAGCAATACAGGAACAGTAGCGCTGATGATGCCAATCATCGTGTCCATGGCAGCCGAGTCGCGCAAGAGTGCATCGACACTGCTCATGCCTTTGGCATTTGCCAGCAGCATGGGGGGCATGCTCACGCTAATCGGTACTCCTCCAAACCTTGTCATCGACTCCGCCCTCCGCGAGAATGGTCACGATGGGCTTTCGTTCTTCTCCTTCCTGCCCGTGGGTGCCATCTGTCTTGCAGTGGGCATATTGGTGATGCTTCCGCTCAGCAGGATTTTTCTTCAAAAGAAGACTGCAGACAACGATGGCAATAGGGGCAAGACCCTTGACCAATTGGTGGAGGAATATAAATTGGCGGGCGGCATGAAAGCTTATAAAGTGGATGCCCGTAGTATGATAGTGGGAAAGACCGTGGCACAGCTCAATCTGCGCGCCGACTATGGTATCAATGTGATTGAGATCCGCAAGGAGACATCACGCCACCATGGTCTCATACGCAACGTCACACAGTCATTGCCCACACAAGACACTACAATCGAAGCCGATGACATCATATATCTGCAGGGAAATGAAGCGAACATCAACGCTTTTGCTTCTAAAGCCAGTCTGCATCTCGAACATGCTTCTGGCATCAACTTCTACGATATCGGAATAGCCGAGATTGTGGTAATGCCTGAGTCGCGGTTAGTGGGACAGAAACTCAGCGACTCCCGGTTCCGCGAGCACTACAACGTCAACGTGCTTGGGGTGAAGCGCAGCAACGACTACTTCACCGACAACCTGCCCGCAACACGTCTGAAGGCAGGCGACACATTGCTCATACAAGGAACATGGGAACATATCATGAAGATAGACAAGGAGGAGGACGACTGGCTGCTTATCGGTCAGCCTCGCGAGATGGCAGAGAAGGTGACACTCGACTACAAGGCTCCGCTTGCGGCGGTCATTATGTTGGCGATGGTGTTGGTTATGGCTTTCGATGTCATCCCCATTGCTCCTGTTACGGTGGTGATGACGGCTGGAGTGCTGATGGTGGTATGTGGTTGTTTCCGCAGTGTCGATGCAGCCTACAAGACCATTAACTGGGAGAGCATCATCCTCATTGCAGCCATGATGCCGATGGCCACGGCATTGGAGAAGACCGGAGTCTCGACTCTTGTCAGTCACACCCTTGTAGCCTCACTCGGCACTGTTGGGCCCGTGGCATTGCTCTGCGGAATATACTTCACCACTTCCCTGCTCACGATGTTTATCAGCAACACCGCCACGGCAGTGCTTATGGCACCGATTGCCATGAGCGCATCAGTAGAGCTTGGTGTTAGTCCGCTACCCATGCTCTTTGCCGTCACCCTCGCTGCCAGCATGTGTTTTGCATCTCCTTTCTCCACTCCGCCAAATGCTCTCGTGATGCAGGCGGGCAATTATTCCTTCAAGGATTATGTCAAGGTGGGACTGCCGCTGCAGATAATCATGGGCGTAGTGATGACCGTAGTCCTACCGTTGTTGTTTCCGTTCTAAAGGGTGTATAAGGCAAAATGCGTTAATTCCCAGTTAATAATAACTAAATATTCGTTTTGACGGAATAAAATAGTTATCTTTGCAAAATAAGCTATAAATCATAAAAAAGCATTATTGTCGTGGATATAATAATCGAACCGAAAAACATTTTAGATGCATACAGTACACCGATAGTACAACAGACTGTCTTTTTGGTCGAGCGTAAAGATATCTCTCACAGAAATAACCGTTGAATTATTCCGTTGAATTGGACGTGAATAATGTAAAACCTTGACCAAATAAACCTTAACTTTTTTCATCGGAACTTATTCGGAACTTAATCTGATTCCGTTTAATCTGTTTAGGTTCCGATGATCATTTTATCCGCAGATGTTAGACAGATGTTATACAGAATATACTCATCTGTTTGAAATCTGTTTAGCATCTGTGGATTCTTAACAACAACCAAATAAACCTTAACCGTTTCTTATAACGACAACAGA
>CALZMK010000367.1 GCA_945788545.1 uncultured Prevotella sp. | reverse complement strand
TAAAAGCAGTACCTTTGCAGCCGAATTTAGACGTTAGCAAAGAATGAAGAAATTACTGTTCACTTTTTCCTTGCTCCTGACTATGTCATCAGCAAGTGCCCAAAAGGTAATGTCGCTCAAGGAATGTTTGACTGTTGGTATCGAGAATAACCTCTCGCTTAAATCCAGTCGCAACCAGGTGACAAAGGGCAAGCACAACATCAGTGAGAACCGTGCAAGGTTGTTGCCGCAGATTAATTTCGCGGCAGGATTTAACGACAACTTCACCCCGCCCGTGTCTGTCACCGACGGTACGGCATATGGTAAGCAGTACAACGTGACCAAGACCTTGCAGTATAACTCGTCGGCAAGTCTGCAATTGCAGATGCCGCTCTACAGTCAGACGGCTCTTACTGCCGTGGAAATATCCAAGACTCTCGACAACATTAATCAACTCTCTTATGAAAAGGCGCGCGAGGACATCATCATGCAGATAGCAAAGCTTTACTATCTCATCCAGAACACTACTGAGCAGATCACCATCATCAGCGACAACCTCAAGAGATTTGAGGAACTGAAAAATTTCGCACAGGCGTTCTATGATAATCAGATGGCTCTCGGTGTTGACCTTAAGCGTATCAATGTCAGAATAGAGAGTACCGACGTGTCGCTTGCAAATGCCAAGGCAATGCTTCGCGAGCAATATAATATGTTGAAATATGCCTTGGATTATCCCGCTGACGAGGATATCCAGGTGGAAGTGAAACGTGTGGATGACATCGAGATGGCATCACAAACGGGTCTTAACACTAATCTATATGAATTGCAGCTTATGCGCACTCAGGAGAAACTCTCGGAACAGCAGGTGAAACTGGCCAAGGATGCCTATCTGCCAACTCTTGCCCTTACCGGCAACTTCACCTTCACAGCTTATACTGATAAGTTTAAGAACTGGTTCCACTCGGGTGAGAGCAATCATTGGTATGACTCCAATGGTCTCGGTATTTCGCTTCGTGTTCCTGTTTTCGACGGATTTGAGAAGCGTTCAAAGATACGCAAGGCAAAGATTGATGCCGACAATGCGCGCATTGCATACGAGAACACTCTGAAGAACTTGCAGACGCAATATTCAAATGCCATCAACGACCAGTTGAATAACGAGCGCAACTATCGTAAGCAGCGCGACAACTATCGTCTTGCCGAAGATATATATAAGGTGACGATGGACCGCTATCGCGAGGGTGTTACCTCGATGGTGGAAGTGCTGCAGGATGAGATGAGTATGTCGGAGGCACAGAACAACTACCTCACCGCCCATTATAACTACGAGGTGTCAAATCTCTCAGTGCTCAAACTCACGGGACGTCTTAATTCTCTGTTGGAGAATTAAGATATTAAAGAATTAAAAAATTAAAGAAATAAAGTTCATTTCGATATAGATATAAATTATGGAAAATAAGGAAAATATGGCTGTAGAGAGCCAGGAAACAAAAGTGTCTGAAAGCCACGAGAAGACAGCAGAACAGTTGAAGAAGCAGAAGGTGCGCCAGATGATTGTAAGTCTCATCGGTCTTGCACTCATTGCATGGGGAGTGTTTGAGGTGGTATGTATGTTCATCGACTACAGGTCGAATGAGACGAGCAACGATGCCCAGGTGGAGCAGTATCTCTCGCCTGTAAATCTCCGTGCATCGGGATATATCAAGAAGATATGCTTCCAGGAGCATCAGAACGTAAAGAAGGGTGACACCTTGCTTATCCTCGACGATCGTGAATACCGCATCCGAGTGATGGAGGCTGAGGCTGCATTGAAGGATGCTCAGGCTGGAGCCAATGTTATTGACGCTACTCTCAACACCACCGAGACTACTGCTTCGGTGTATGACGCGTCAATATCCGAGATTGAAATCCGTCTGCAGAAACTTGCTAAGGATGTGGAGCGCTATCGTAATCTTGTGGCACGCGATGCAGCCACTCCAATACAGCTCGAACAGTATGAAACCGAATATAAGGCTACCAAGAAGAAGCTCGACGCTACTCTCAAGCAGAAGAAGGCTGCTCTCTCAGGAGTAAATGAGGTGCAGACTCGCAAGGGCAATACTGCCGCTGCCATTGAGCGTGCCACTGCCGCATTGGAGATGGCAAAGCTCAACCTCTCTTATTGTGTTGTTGTAGCTCCTTGCGACGGTAAGTTGGGACGCCGTTCTCTCGAAGAGGGACAGATGGTGAATGCAGGACAGACCATCACTTATATTATCCCCGAGACACAGAAATGGGTGATCGCCAACTACAAGGAGACTCAGGTGGAGAATCTCTTCATCGGTCAGACTGTCCGTATGACTGTTGACGCCATCAGCGACAAGGAATTCACTGGCAAGGTGACTGCCATATCTGGTGCTACCGGTTCGAAGTTCTCTCTCACTCCCACCGACAACTCTGCCGGTAACTTTGTCAAGATTCAGCAGCGCGTACCTGTACGCATCGACTTCACCAACCTCAGTAAGGAGGACAACGACCGACTTGCTGCCGGTATGATGGTGATTGTGAAGGCAGAAATGAAATAGAATTAAAACAAGTTTGTTGTGAATAAGAATTTTCCGTTCTACGATTGGGTGCCTAAGCCATTGGGAATCATCTTTCTGATATTCCTTTTCATACCTATAATGACAGTCGGTGGAGTCTATTCCGCCAACAGCAGTGAGATGGTTGGTGGCTTGGGCATCATTTCGGAACATATATCCTTTGTGGGCTTTGCCACGTCGGTGGGAATGGCGGCTTTCTCGCCGTTCTTCTACGACCTCGTGTGCATTCGTCGTGAGAAGATAATGCTCATGTGGGGATTCGGCATATTGATGGTGCTGAGTTTCGTATGTGCCCGTACCGATAGTGTGTATGTCCTTGCCCTGTGCTCGCTCGTAATGGGATTTGTGCGTCAGGCTCTGCTGATGTGCAACCTGTTTACGCTCATCACTTACGGATTCCACATCGAGGCTACCCACAATCTAACACCCGGAAATGAACCG
>CALZMK010000366.1 GCA_945788545.1 uncultured Prevotella sp. | reverse complement strand
GCCGGCAGCTGCCTTCACCCGGGCAGGAGTCTCCAGGGTACGTACCGTGCGGTTGGTCTGACGGCCTTCCTTGCCGAACGTGATGCTCTCGCTGTCAACAGGACGCTGTACGAAGAAGGCCTCGCCGGGGAGGAGAACGTAAGAGTCGTCAGCTGGGCTGTATGCCGTATAGGTGTTGTTGTTCATGTTCCATACCGTGATGGGGGCATCAAAGTCCATGAACCGCGTGTCGTAATAGCAAGGATAGGGATTTCCGATGAGGTTCCAACTGCGGTTGTGGGCAAACTCGCTCTCGTATTCATTCAGCTGTACGACGGCATCGCTTGCCTGGAAGATGTCATTCTTGTGTGTATCGTCAACGGCAGGTATGCTGAAGCCTGTGTATTCCTGCCAGTTGTTGCCGATATAACGGCTTGACTGGATAATATACCCCTTGCCGGCCTCCAGGATATCGTCATTGCCAAGGCGCACCCAGGTGGAACTGCTCTCACCTGCCGCACGCTTCTCTCCGTCATAGCGGCGCACTACCCAGTTGGCATTCTCGGGATAATTTATCTCCGACATCTTCACATTGTACGGGAAGGAGATGAAGTTCCAGCGGTCGTTTCTTGTAACCAGGCTAATGCTAACCTTGTCTGCCCTCAGATGTGAGTTGTTGACGAGAGAGCAATACGTCTGGTTCCTATCAGGATAGATATACTGCCAGTTCGGATCATAGATCATTCTGAAACTGCTCATGGAGATAGTGCCTGCACCGTTTACGGTAAGGCTGCCGTAGTTGTAATACGAGCTACCCTTCTTGTCATGGATGATATCCACATTCGGCTTGTATTCCGCCGGTATGGTTTCCGGCAGGGTCAACTTGAAGTTGGAGAGCACGGTGAAATTCTCAGGCAGGTAGTCAATAGGTTTCACCGTTGTGAACAGGCTCCAACCTGTAGTCTGCTTATATGTATTGATACTCAATGCAGGAACATACAACTCCCTGCCTTCCATACTGCAATACAAGGGAATCTGGTCTGTCATATATGGTGGTTCCAACGACAGGCAGGTAACTTTGCGCAAGTTGTCACAATAGTCAAATGGCGAAGCAAAAGCCAACACAAGAGAACTGGGCAAGGTCACTTCGCACAATGCATCGCAATGATAGAATGCATTGTCACCAATCTGGTAAAGCCCCTCATTGAATCCGATATCTGTCAGCGCATAGTTGTAAGCGAAAGCGTTGTCACCGATGAAATACAGCGAATTCGGGAATTGGACGGATGTCAGCGAGGTACATTCACGGAAGGCATAACGATTGATATGGGTAAGACCTTCAGAGAAGTCTATCTTCTGCAACTTGTAATTATAGCTAAAACAATTGTCGCTGATGCTCGTCAACGTAGAGGGCAGCTTGAGGTATGCGCTGTTGTCACAAGAGAAGAATGCCTGAACACCCAGGGAGGTGAATCCCTCGGGCAGGACTACCTGCTGCAGACTGTTGCAGTCATAGAAAGCATAGCCTCCTATGGACTTCAGGGAAGCAGGAAAATCCATGTTCACTAAGGCATAGCACTTGTAGAAAACTTCATCGCCTATCGATGTCAGTATTGCCGGCAACTTGACGATTTCCAAGGCTGTCCTGTTGTAGAACATCCTGTTGGGCAGGGCTGTCATCCTGACTTCCGTCATGTCTATCTCACGCAGGTTCGTCAGGCCAGTCTGTATAATGGCTATGTCATTGGCATCCAGCGTGCCCGAAATCTTTATGCTCTGCACATCAGCAAAATAATCCACCTTGGCAAGGATAGAGTCACCCATAGAGCCTGGTACTGGAACATCCACATCGACATACAAATATCCCAACCTGTTTTCCAAATTATTCAGTCGTGATATATAAGCCTTTATCTCCTTGTCATTAGCAGTCCCCTCTTCACAATGCTTCTGGGTTTCCGCCAAAAGCAAGTTAGCCTCAGCCACCGCTGCAGCCGTCATGTTAGTGCCAGTATCAAGCCTGCATTTCAGGTTATACATAGCATCATTAAGGCGGGCATACGATTCTACAGATGTGCAAGCGTTAACGTATGTGTCTGAATTGTCAGCAATAAGTTTGCCAATTGCCTCATAATCCGTAGTGGCAGACAATTGGCTGGCAAGGTCTGAAAGACTTTTCTTCAAGCCGGCTTCCATTTGCATCTTTGTTTTATTGGCAATGTCATCCGTCAGTTCTTTCATTTCCGCGGAATTAATAAAGTCCAATCTGAAATTATCAAAATTCTGCCATTTTTGGTAATTGGCTGCCTCTGGCATACATATACCTACATCAAAGGTGGTTGTATCGATATATGCATAAAACTCATTATCATACATTCCATTAGAGAAGGCTATTGAAGTGCTCATCATATTTTGTGGGACATAAGTACCTTCTGGTGTTTGGTAGAACTCATTACTGCGGTAAATATTTGTCCCCACGGCTTCATCAAATATATTTTTGATTGGATAACGTGTCTCACCGGCATATATATATGTCTGAACAGGCTTATTATCTTTAAACTCATTCCATGCCTTATAGATATCGTTGTCTACACACCCCTCAAATGCCTGTACCCTGACCCTGTAGAGACCTTTTGTGGCATTGGAAATGGTCTGATGAACGTCAAATGGATTCTGGCTCAAGCTGCGAGCCAGATAGTTGTAGCTCTGTCCACCTCTCACTATGCCATCTCCAGTATATACCCATCCCGAAAGATTGGAATTGAAGTTCGGATTGATTAAGTCTGGTGTGTCGTAGGCATAAAGTCCAAAGTCAACAAAACAATCGCCTCCATATAGGTCGGTAGCCTTAACGGCAAGAACGTTCTTTCCTTCAACCAGTAATTTACGTTTTTCTTCATCCAACTCGACAATATTAACGGAACTTGCGACTTTTGTGGAACTATATATGAGTGTACCATTTAGGTAGATTTCGATGGCATCATCATGTAGATCCATACTTTTAGTGCCTCTTTACCAGTAACGATTTCAAAATCAT
>CALZMK010000365.1 GCA_945788545.1 uncultured Prevotella sp. | reverse complement strand
CAAAAAGATTCTGTGCACTAAGTTGGCACATTGCCAAAAAGACAATTAAAGTTGTAATAACTTTTTTCATAAATTATAATTAATTATTAATAGGTTTTGCCTATTTGACGTAACAACTTGGTATTTTGTTGCAAAGAAGAAAATTTTACCGACTCATCTATAAATGTTTTCTGGCTGCAACCGCTTTCTTTTCTATCAGCATATAGGCTATATGGTTATAATTGACTATTGCAAACCCACATATAAAGCCGTAACTTTGCAGCCGAAATTCTTAAAAAAATTAGACAAATGAAGTTAGTCACAAGGTATATATCTTCTTGATATCTTTAACTTCACTCAAAAAGAATCTCCTTTAACTCCCCCAAGATCCAGACAATGCAACTATTGTCTTTAACTTCATTAACTCCCTTTACTATTTTATCTTCTTTATCTTCTGAGGGTTGAGCACATCGAGTCTTCCTGACAGGAGCCAATCCAATCCCATTCACAGGCTCTTTGCCCCAAGACCGAGAAGCAATCCTCCAAGACTTACGTGAGGCGAAGGCTCAACTGACAGAAGCACAACTCCGAAGTTATCGCGACAGCATTGAGTCGCTATAAGGACAGTTATACTTCACATATCACAAAAGTAACTTTATTGATTAGTTTTCATGACTTACCTTATCTGTGTCATATAGCTTATTGAATAAACTTCTGTCACATCTTTCTCTCTTTCAAAAACCTCCTGAGCATAAATGTCGTGAAATAGGGCAAAGTGAGGATTCTGCCGTTGAAGCCAATATTAGCTGCACACAGCTTTATTCCGAATCTGATGTCAGAATATTTATTCTCGGGATTCACGAGTTTGTTGAGCGAAGGAGAAACGGAGTTGTTGGCTTTGACTTCAACAGGAATGAGCGAGTCGGCATTCCTTACGAAGAAGTCCATTTCTATCGAAGGTTTGTCCTGACGATAGAAATACAGGTCATATCCCTGTTTCACAAGCATGTCGCCCACAATGTTCTCAAACAGAGCACCCTTATATGTCCCGAGGTTATTATTGGAGCGAAGGTCTTCTTGTGACTCTTGGTCGAGCGATGCTATCAGCAGTCCTGTGTCTTTGTAATACAGCTTATACTGCTTTGGATCATAGTTGCCTTTCAGCGGCAGTTCAAGATTGTCTAGACAGTAGCAAACATTGACTATTCCCGCGTTCTGCAGCCATTCCACAGCCCCGATGTATTCCCTGTTTCTTGCTCCGTTGGCAATTTTAGTCACCTGGAATTTCTTGTTTTCCTTAGCGAGGAATGTGGAGATGTGTCTATAAACGGCAAGCACTTTTGCCTTTTCAAGACCCACAGCATATTTTGTTATGTCTTCCTCATAGTCGCTGAGCAATTGCCGCTGAATGTCGAGCAGGCCGGAGAATGTGCCTTGTGTGACATACTTGTTCACCACTTCCGGCATACCACCAACTACCATATACTCCCGGAACAATTGGAACATGGTGTCGAGTATGCTTTGTGGGTATGGGCGCTGTTCTGACATAAAACTGTAGAGATGATCTGTCATTGCCTTGTCGTAGCCTTTTGCCCAAAGGAATTCCTCGAAGTCCATAGAGTGCATCTCGTAGTCCTCCTTATAACCGACACTGTTGGATGCTATCCTGTTGTAGTTTATTCCCATAAGCGATCCTGAGCAGATGACATCATATCTGCCGTCTATTTTGAATGCCTTCAGGCTGGTGGCACAATCTGGATAGTCCTGCAGTTCGTCGAAAAAGATAAGTGTGTCATGTGGTATCAGTTTCATTGTCGGATCAATGAAACTGATATTGCGTATTATGTCATCCACCTCGTAGCCATTGTTGAATATTGTATGGAACTTTCTTTGCAGCGCGAAGTTTATCTCCACGACACTCTTGTAGTTCCTTTTGCCAAACAGTCTGATGGACTCAGTTTTTCCAACCTGTCGTGCACCTTTGACTATGAGAGGTTTTTTGTCCTCTTTCCCTTTCCATTCAAGGAGTATGTCTTCAATTTTTCTTCTTAGCATATCACTTTAGTTTATGGCAAAAAAAACTTTGTATTTCACAAAATCCGGTGCAAAAATAACAATAAAATCACATTTTCCCAACAAATAGAGAGTGAAAAATCACATTTTCCCTGACATTTTACCCTAATATATCACATTTTCCAATTCGGCTCTACAGATATTGTCCGTGGATAGCCACACAAATCTGTAGAGCCGAAATAATAACATTATTATGGGAAGTGGCTATTTGCTTCTGCATAGTAAATAAAAAAAATGACGAAGTAGGAGTTGCAAAAACAGAAAAAGGACATTCCACTACGCATCGACTACGTTTTGGAATGTCTCTATTGTTTATATATTCTCGAGTTCAAGCTGAACTTGACATCTGTGATTACTCTATATTAGTTATAACAAGATGATTGTCTCCTCCATGCAGCTGATATGACTTGCCTTGCCAGATGAAGTCGCCAGAAAGGGAGGCAGGAAGCTGGATATCGACATTCAGGGTGCTGGTGCCGTTCCTGCCCTTGCCAGCCTTCACCTCATAAGAGACACTGAGCGTGCTGTGAGAACTGCTTCAGGTCGCTATTGTTGGCAAACAAACCCTTGTCCTCCACCCAATAGCACTGCTTGATTGCATCGGCAAGCTTCACCTCCCTGTCCTTATAGCGCTTTGCCATGAAGTCATTGCCCATGTACTGCTCAATGTCGCCCAACATCTGATATGCAAGCAGAAGCTGAAAGTCAAGGATGCTCGTAGCTCCGTCTTTTGCGGGCTGTGGAACGCCAAGCTGCCAACCCTCATTGAAGCACCAGTCGGAAAAGTTCCAACCAGGAAGACCGCTGACACGTCCGTCAGGGAGAGTATAGCGCAAGAAGAAATGCAATATTTGCTCTGCTCCAGGAACGAGGTCATACACGAAATTAACGTCTCCGCCATACATCAGATAGAAAACAAGTATGCACAGTTTTTTCATAGTTCAAACCAGTTTGTAATCAATTACTA
>CALZMK010000364.1 GCA_945788545.1 uncultured Prevotella sp. | reverse complement strand
ATATTCGGGCATTACGAAGAAGCTGACATTCTGAGAGGGCACAAGCTCGATCTTGGCTCCGATGGTGAAGCAGCTGCACTTGGCTCCGTCGCCAAGCTTACCGTCACCGTCAACCTGAGTTCCTACAAGTTGAAGGAGTGAATAGCCCACCTGCGGCACGAGGGCGATACGTGATGTGGGCACAATCTGATAACCTATCTTGGCCGACATTACGTTCTGCTTGTAGCTCATCGTACTGTTATATTCGTTGTTCTGATACCACGACAGGTTGTCGCTACTTGTCAGACCTAATGTATATGAGGCCTGAACATCAACATGATAAGCAGTGAAACCCACTACTGCCGACACACCCATAAAGGTGTGGGCGGTATATCCCGCACCGAAGTAGAACTGGTTTTTCTTCACGTATGAGATTCGGCGCATCTTCACGGTGTCCACAGTCTGCGAGTTGCGCATGATCTCATATTCACGCTCCTCGGAAATATATCCCTTGCGCTCGAAATTCACACGGATAAGACCCGCATTCAACTGTGTCTGTGCGTTTTCGGTAATCTTACGCACACGATTTGATCCTGTTGTAGAGATGTCGGGCGAAGTGATGTTGGCGTCATGCGGTGTGACCGTCAAGCGGAGATAACCCTGATAAGGCACCGGCGCAGTAATCTGTATCGGTTCCTTGCCCGATGTCTCGGGGTCGATGTTTATTGTGGAGAATCGGCTCTCGCATCCGTCCTTACGCGACTGGATAACATGTTCGCCCTTGTAGAGCTCGGTATTCCACACTCCTACTCCCTTCTTCTCCTCGTTATACCATATCTCGGCATTGTCATCCACACGGATGCTCACCTGCACATAGTATTTCGACATATCCTCCATCTCAAGTCGGATATTGGTCTCCGAATCCTTGGTCATATTGAAGTTAACTTCACCAATCATGCGGTTTTCCTGTGCCTTGATATAGTGCTGTCCATAAAGCATATAATAGTTGTCAATAGGAGTGACACCAATTGAGTCGCCATCCACATACACAGGCACTCCCGTCTGCGAGGCAGTGATATTGCAGAAGCGTCCCACACCCGGGTCGAGCAGCATCTCGTAGGTAGAACCGCCCTCAATGGCTTCGGAGTAGAAATAGTCACGCAGCACACCATATTTCTCGTGAGAGATAGAGATCTTCTGTGCACGCTCGGGCACATATACCCATATCTCTCCCGAGTGGTATTCCACGTCACCAACAATACCAAGCGAACCACCGTCGAAAGCATATCCCTTTCCGGGAGTGATAACTCGGATAAGGGCTGCTGTACGTCCGTTGTAGTCAACCCTCGACGTACCCTGACGCTTGGCGGTAAGGTCGTTCTCCAGTTTGCTGAACGACTTGACCGTCATCACCTGTCCCATTGTGCTAAGAGATACTCCGAGACAAATGAGTATCAAAGCCAATATTCTATTCATAATCTTTATGTATTTATCTGTTTATAATCTTTACTCTGTTCACAATATATACGCCCTTGGCAAGACCTGTAATCTGGTTGACTCCAGCGTTAAGCTCAACCTTGCGCACCATCTGTCCTGCGGCATTGTATATCTTCACATCGCGCTTGCAGTTGCTGTTGATGTATATGATGCCATTCTCGCAATATACGTCATTGTCGGTGAGGCGGGCGGGAATCTGCTCGATGCCCGTGGATGGGTTATCCACTCCCACCATCGGGGCGCGACTTGGGGCAAATCCTGCCTCAACAGTGGCATCCTCGAAGTAAGGCTCGAATGCCTTTGCTCCTCTTAGTCCGGGAACAAACACACTACCCATCTTGTATCCGTTGTATTCCTCATACGAGTTGATCACCGAGCGGCTCTCGTCAGCGGGTTTGTTGGTGAAGTTGCATACAAAGCGATAACCGTTGTTTTCCACATACGAAAGCTCGGTCCTATCAATCACAGCAGATGTTGTTGAGAATGTCATCTCTCCGCCAAGGATATACTCGTCGGCATACTGGTCGTTGTTTGGCATACTGATAATCTTGGGAGAGTTGGCTGCCATATACCAAATTTGGTTGAATCCGTTGAAATCGAAATTACACATCCAGAATGGTTTTCTAGTAGTAGATGACTCCGACCAGTTGGCAAACGGCGTACATGCTCCCTGAGTGGCATGAGTGAATGATGTAGGATAGAACGGCAGACAGATGGCCTCCCAACCCTGGCACTCGCCCGTGAGCAATGTGGGCTGGGTGAAGCTGCGGGTGTAGCTCATTGTGCCAGTCACATCGAAACTGCGCGGAGCATAGAATCCTGCTCTCTCGTCGGCATCAACAAGGGTGATATTGTCGATTGTACCGCCTACGACGATATTCTTGCATATCGTCTTGGATGCCTGTGTCTCCGCATCTACAAAGAGTATCAGGTTGGCGTATTCCTTGCCACCAAGGATATCGGTTGGCACGTCGCATGAGCTGCGCCAGTCGATACCGCCAAGCGAGTTACATCCGTCGAACAGGCGAGCACCCGCCGACGTGAGGTTTGTCGGCGATACGAAATAGAGCAATTCATTGAGTCCGGCAAAGGCCTCGTCGGGCAATGTAGCCTCCTCGACCGTCGCATTGCTGAGGTCGAGTTGCTCAAGGCTTGTCTGCTCCTTAATCTTTGCGATGTCGGTATGGTTCAACTTACCATTTATGAACAGGGACTTCACCTTGTATTTCTGGTTTTCAGCCCACTTCAATGCGGTAGAAAGCGAACCAGGAGTGCGCACTAACGTAATGGAAGCATTCCCTGAGAACACGGCAGGAATAACGTATTTCACAGTATCAGATCTTTCCAACTTACTATGTCTTGCGCAAGCCCAAACCGTCAAGGTATCCGATATCTCAATGGAATCACCAGAAGATATGGAATAATACAGATATGTGGGTTTTTCGTCTTTAGTCGTTTGATCGAAATATATAGTCGAATTATCCGATGACTTAATCTTCAGATACTTTCCGTTGTATTCAAACTCAGGAGTCTTGCACACAAATGT
>CALZMK010000363.1 GCA_945788545.1 uncultured Prevotella sp. | reverse complement strand
ATATCCAAAGTACAAGTCATGGGTAGAAAGCAACGGTAAAAAGGACAAGGATTGGTATAAGTAATTAATACTTATATTATTAATAATGCCATACAACCTGTTATTATGGGTTGTATGGCTCTCTTTATTCTTAAAAAAACATAAAAAATATATGCTTTTTATACAAAATTGAGGATTATTATATAACTTTGTGCGCGAAAACATAATAAAACGACAATATTATAGTTAACACAAAACACTGATTTACAACACAATATCAGGCTTTTGGGTAACTTATAATTAGGAATTATTTAAAACGTATAGAAATAAAAAAAGTATTATGAAAAAAAGTAGTTTAATTGCAGTTGCCACTGCATTGTTAGCTTTATCAGGATGCGCAGACCATAGTGCTTTTGGTCCACAACCTGGACAAGACGAAAAAGAGTACAATCATTTTGATTTCTCTACCGTCAACAATCAAGTGGCAGTTAACATTGAGTACTCCGTAAACTTGGAGGCAGGTGTGTTTTTCAGTATCTACGACCAGGAACCTGGCTCGTGGGTAGAAAATGCCTATGTACTTAAGGATGGCATTCAACCTCTTTACTCTGGATGGACCTCTAAGGATGGTACGTTCAGCGCTTCTCTTTCATTGCCTTCTTATCTGAAAAAGGTGTATGTCTATACTCCCGCTATGTTCTCAACCCGCATAATGGAGGCTGAGGTTAATGGCAGTCAGATAAATGTCGCTGAGAAAAACTATGCCTCACAGGCTGCCACCCGTGCTACTGAAGAAAATACATGGGGAGCCTTTATTACTGACATAGACCTCGACGATTGGTTTGATTGGATATTCAATCACCAATCAGGAAATAATAACTATAGTTATATGGTAGCTGGCAAGACAAGGCCTGCAGAATATAACGATGGTAATTGGAAAGACTGGCTCGTGACATACAACACCCAGGGTATGCTTGACAAGAAAAGTCTTATTGGAAATAACGACAAGAAAGATGAAGACCTTTACTTGGGCAAACAACTTGCAGGAAAACTTTATGAGGTTCATCAGGCTGTCATTAACGTTAATCAGAAGGAATGTCCGCAAGAGCTGAGAAGTGAATACGATATGCTTATCACCAAAGAGGGAGAAATAGCTATCAATTTCCTTGGCGGAAGCACTTGCTGGAATAGCAGTTTGGGTTACTATGTTTACCGCGATGGTCAAAAACCTGCATCACTTGACCAGGCAAATGTCGTACTCGTATTCCCGAATACACAAGATGGATTTAAGACAAAAACATATAACGGAGAAACAACAAAGGGCGTCTTCACTGGCGACTGCGTAAAACTGAAGTATTATCCTAACATAGCCTCTGGCAGTCAGGAGGGCGCAACATACAAGTTCCCCGCAGGCTACCGCATCGGTTTTGTGCTTGCCACTAACGCATGGTCAAACAGAATTTCTGGTAAGTCTTGGGGGAGAAACTTTAAAGTCCGCTCTGCCACATCTTCAGGCCTTAGCGTGGATAGAAATGGAGTAATTTTCAATGTACCACGTACTGCAGTGTATAAGTACACCGATGAAAACAAAAAGGACTATATAATGGTTTCGTTTGAGGACAACACCGACGACAACAACTTCAGTGACGTAGTATTCACCCTGACTACCCGTGCCACCATCGACAAGATTCCAGATGTTGACCCCAAGGTGGAGGTAAACGAACTCAAGGGTATCTACGCTTTCGAGGACCTGTGGCCTGCAAAGGGTGACTATGACATGAACGACGTTATGACAAAGTCAACATACACTAAGCTCGTTGACAGCAATAACAATATTTATGAGGAGTCATATACCTTCAAGACCTACGGTAACTATGCCACACTCACCAACGGACTGGCAGTGCGCCTCGACGGAGTGAGCACAACCGACAAACTGGAGTTCTACGTGAAGTCGGCAGATGAAGAGGAGTTCAGTGTGTTGAACACAACTTACGATACCAATGACAAAGTTGTTGTTCTTGCCAACGACGTTAACAACAATATGGGTGCTGAGTATAAGGTGAAGGTGATTCACGCAGAAGAGTCACCGGTTGAAAAGCAGACCATCGAAGCCGAACCGTTTATCTTCCGTGCAAAAGAAAGTGGCGATGCCGTAGCATGGTGGGAGGTACACCTCACTGGATATAAGCCTACATCTAAAATGAACTTTGGTTACTTCAATACAGGTGATGACTGCTCACAGCCCGACAAGGATATCTTCTACGTGCGCAAAGGAAACTATCCATTCGCATTCTTCCTTGCTGGAGCAACCGATGAGGATCTGAGTCCAATGCTTGACCCCAATAACGAGAGTACGCCTATCGACAAACTGTACAGTGGATACAGTGGCTGGGTAACAAGCAATGGTACTACAAATACAGATTGGTATAAGTCAGCCCAATAATTATTATAATGAAGTAATAATATAATAAGTAGAAGTGGAAAATCCCCATTGGCGTTATGCCGATGGGGATTCTTCTTTGTATCTGAGCAATGACTCGAGCATTGCGAGTCGAGGCATCTCATATCCTACAGCACGTGCCTCGGCAATTGGACGGGTATATAAAAACTCTATCTCCATAGGGCGATGGAAGTCATAATCGAGTTTCATACTTGGCGAATAAGGCACCATCACCTGTGTGTTGCGTATCATCTTGTCGGCGAACGACTCGTCAAGTCCCTCTACCCCGAGGGCATTGGCAGCACCTATCACCTCCATCATCTGCGCCTTGACAAGACTGAGGGTGGAAGGACAGGAGAGCAGACGGTCGGTTTGTGTGTCAAGAGCAACAGTCATACCATTAAACGGCATGTTCCACACAGCCTTCTTCCATCTCGCCTGCCGGTATTCAACGTCAGCCACTCCTATACCAGCATTGCGCATATCGTCGAGCATTGCAGCATAACGGGCAGCATCACGACACGAATAATTACCTATATTTATATTACCATAGCACTGGTGGTTGACCACTCCAGGAAGGGTCTTAGCCGAACAGATGAAGGCAAGAC
>CALZMK010000362.1 GCA_945788545.1 uncultured Prevotella sp. | reverse complement strand
TTCCTAATTTATAATCGTGTCCCCAAGAATAGCCATCATCGACCCCAATATCCTTGCAACTATCGGATTGAAGACGATATTGCAGAATATCATGCCCATCATACAGGTGGACATATATGGGTCGTTTGCCGAACTTCAGGCAAATAATCCCGAACAGTATTTCCACTATTTCGTGGCAATGAATATCGTATTGGAACATCGTGCCTTCTTCCTCGAAAGACGCCATAAGACTATTGTTCTCACCCTCGGTATCGACGAATCAACCTCTCTCTCCGACTTCCACTCCCTTTGCATTAACGTGCCCGAGAAACAACTCGTGAAATCCTTGCTCGCCCTCGAACAGCACGCTCATGCTAACGGACGTAACCTGCCTCCCGTCAACCGACAACCTCAACATAATCCCCTATCCGACCGCGAGATAGAGGTGTTGTCGCTCGTGGCCCAGGGGCATATCAACAAGGAGATTGCCGACATACTCAATATCAGCCTACCCACTGTGGTGAGCCACCGTAAGAACATAACCGAAAAACTTGGAATGAAAAGCATATCCGCACTCACCATCTATGCCGTGATGCATGGATACGTCGATATTAATAAGATATAAAAAAGAGCCGATACCCGGGCTCGAACCGGGGACCTATTCATTACGAATGAATTGCTCTACCAACTGAGCCATATCGGCATTCCCATTCAAATGTGGGTGCAAAGGTACGAATATTTTTTCATACATACAAATATTTCATATATATTTTTTAGAAAATTCACATTTTAAATATAATGATTAAGCATTTATCCGAAAAACTGCAGCTCTCAGAGCGAAGCATACAGAACACCATCGAACTCCTCGACGAGGGGTGCACAATCCCATTTATCGCCCGCTACCGAAAGGAGCGCACCGGTTCGCTCGACGAAGTGCAGATAGCATCTATCAGCGAAATGGCTGACAAATGGCGCGAGATGGAAAAGCGCAAGGACACCATCCGCAAGACCATCACCGAGCAAGGGAAGATGACTCCCGAACTGGAAAAACGTATCGCTGAGTGCGACAATATGGAGACTCTCGAGGACATCTATCTGCCATTCAAGCCCAAGCGCCGAACAAAAGCTCAGATTGCTCGTGAGCAGGGACTCGAACCGCTTGCAGCTCTCATTATGCTCGGACGTGAACAGCGTCCCGACGATGCTGCCAAACGATTTGTAAAGGGCGAAGTAAAGTCGGCTGCCGACGCTATACAAGGCGCACAGTATATCATTGCCGAGATGGTGAGCGAGGACGAACGCTCGCGCCAAACCGTCAGACGCCAGTTTGAACGCGATGCAGTAATATCATCCAAGGTGGTGAAAGCTAAGGCGGATACTGAGGAAGCCGCCAAATATAAGGACTACTTCGACTGGCAGGAACCGCTTCGCCGTTGTCCCTCCCATCGTCTGCTTGCCATGCGCCGTGGCGAGAGCGAGGGTATATTGCGTGTTAGCATATCTACTGACGACGAGGAGTGCATAGAGCGACTGAAGCGCAATAAAGTAAGATGTCAAGGACGTTGCGCCACTCTATATCGAGAGGCCGTTGAGGACGGATACAAACGTCTGCTGCAACCTTCCATCGAAAACGAGTTTGCCGCAAACAGCAGGGAAAAGGCTGAGGAGGAAGCCATTCACGTCTTTGCCGACAATCTGCGCCAGTTGCTAATGTCGGCACCTTTGGGACAGAAGCGCGTGTTGGGTGTTGACCCTGGATTCCGCACAGGTTGCAAGATAGTGTGTCTTGACGCTCAGGGCAACCTTCTCCATCACGAGGCTATCTTCCCCCACCCGCCCGTATCGAAGCGCACACAGGCTGCCGCCACCATCGAACATCTTGTTGAGAAATATGGCATCGAGGCAATGGCAATCGGTAATGGTACGGCAAGTCGCGAGACTGCCTCATTCATGAAGTCACTGCATTTCAAGCATGAGGTGAAGCAGTTTGTAGTAAGCGAAGACGGTGCATCGGTATATTCTGCCTCAAAGACTGCCCGCGACGAATTTCCCGATGAGGACGTCACCGTGAGAGGTGCAGTGAGCATCGGAAGGCGACTGATGGACCCGCTTGCCGAACTCGTGAAGATTGACCCGAAGAGCATCGGCGTGGGACAATACCAGCACGATGTCGATCAGGCAAAACTAAAGAAGTCGCTCGACCTCACTGTGGAGAGTTGCGTCAACTCGGTGGGTGTGGATCTCAACACCGCCAGTCAGCATCTTCTTACATACGTCAGCGGTCTCGGTCCGGCTCTTGCCAAGAACATCATCGACTATCGTCGTGTCAACGGGGCATTCACCTCACGCGCCCAACTCTTAAAGGTGCCGCGACTCGGAGCCTCAGCATATCAGCAGTGTGCAGGCTTCCTCAGAATATCTGGAGCGAAGAACCCGCTCGACAACAGTGCCGTTCATCCCGAATCCTACAAGATAGTGGAGACAATGGCGCGCGACAACAAATGTACTGTTGCCCAACTCATTGCCGATGCCTCATTACGCAAGACTATCGACCTCAAGCGTTATGTCACCGACACAGTGGGAATGCCCACCCTCACCGACATCATGAACGAGTTGGAGAAACCGGGTCGCGACCCGCGCAATCAGATAGAGGAATTCGAGTTTGCAGTCGGTATTGAGAGCATAAACGATCTCTCGGTGGGAATGGTATTGCCAGGCATTGTCACCAACATCACCCAATTTGGTGCGTTTGTGGATATAGGTGTTCATCAAGACGGTCTTGTCCACATCTCCCAGTTGGCCGACAAGTATGTCAGTTCTCCCGCAGATATAGTCAAGCTCCATCAGCACGTCATGGTAAAAGTGACTGAAGTTGACACTCGTCGCAATCGTATATCACTTACGATGCGAGGGGTATAAAAAGTAGGGGTGCATTCAACACTGTGTTGAGACAATATATAATAATTAAAATATCATAAATAGGTATAATAAAAGCATAAAGGTATTGACAAGAGGAAGAAAATGTGCTATATTTGCACTGTGAAATCA
>CALZMK010000361.1 GCA_945788545.1 uncultured Prevotella sp. | reverse complement strand
CCTTCTTTAAAGAGCGAAGCCCCGAGGATAGAAATATTCTCGGGGCTTTTTTATATATTGTACTTAGGTGCAATTATACAAATATTCTAAGATCATTTTCTTTTTGATTACGTCTCTATTTATGATAATTATTCAACATAATAGGTGTTGTTGTTATTTGCTGTGACGAGATGTTAACGCACACATATATCAGTGTTTTTTAATACGCTTGGTTCTTGATTTATGTTAAGTATTTGATTTACAAAGATATAAAAGTCTAAATTAAAGTAAAAAAACTTGGTTGTCTCAAATATTATTCGTACCTTTGCACTCGATAACAATAGGTGACATATATGTCCCGTGGTGGGACAGTCATACTTACAAATTTTTTATGTTATGAATAAGGTATTGAAGATTGTATGTTTAATTTGTTGCATAGCAACACTTGCGCCCCTCCCAGTTTCGGCTGGTGATGCGAGATCGACAACTTCTTCAGGTTATGATTGGGAGCCAGTGATGGAAGCCATCATACATGTTGAAAGTAGGGGAGATGCGAATGCGGTGAGTGGAAACTCATGCGGAGCCATGCAGATCACCCCAATACTTGTGAAAGAATGTAATAACATTCTTAAAAAGAGAAAGAGTAAGAAACGCTTCACAATGCAGGATCGTTTTAGTGTAAAGAAATCAAAGGAGATGTTCCTTCTTTACCAAGTCCATTTCAACCCAAAGAACAATGTTGAACAGGCTATCAGATCTTGGAATGGCGGTATGAATTACAGTGTGAAACGTACTCAGAGCTATTACAAGAAGGTAATGGCGAAATTGAGAGGTTGATATTTATGAAATGCCGTCCTGTCTATTATTAGGCAGAACGGCTTTTATCTTTTCTGTCGTTGTTAATATCTATCATTAATACCTAATAAATATGAGATGAAAATGAATGATAATCATAAAAATACTAATAAATAATTATTGCGTAATTCGAAAAAATGCATTAATTTTGCAGCCGAATTACATAAACACCTCAAGGATATGAAGAATCATAAGGTATATGAGGCGGACGACAAGATGATATCACTCATCCGCGACAACTATAATGTATTGCAGTCGTTGGGCTGCTTTGGTATTAATCTGGGTTTCGGTGACAAAACTGTCAATGAGACCTGCCGTGACAATGGTGTCGATACATATACGTTCCTCGCCGTGGTCAATTATACCATCAACGGATATTATAACGCCGAAGATGCCGACCGTCTGTCCATTCCCACGCTTCTTCATTACCTTCAGGCATGCCATGTCTATTACCTCGACTACCAGTTGCCATCGATACGTCGCGCTCTGCAGGAGTCTATAAATGAGGAAGACGGGGTAGGGCATTTGATAATGAGATTCTATGATGAATACTCGCGTGAGATTCGCAAGCACATGAAGTATGAGGAAAAACACCTTTTCCCCTATGTCGAGGCATTGCTGCGCGACGAGATGCCCGTAAACTACGACATAGAGACGTTCTCAAAGAAGCATGGTCAGACAGACCAAAAACTCAAGGAACTCAAGAACATCATACTGAAATATCTGCCAAGCGACCCGCAGCGAAACAACAAGCTCACCGCCACCCTCTATGGTATATATAATAATGAGGAATGGCTCAAACTCCACGCTTCCGTCGAGGATAACATCTTCGTTCCCGCCATCCGAAAACTTGAGATGCGACTACAGAAGGATTCTGTGACAAAGAGCATTACGTCGATGGTATTCCCCAACCAGGGCGACGCCAGTGAGCAGCTCTCCGACAGGGAGAAAGATGTTGTTGTGGCACTCGTGCAGGGCATGTCGAACAAGCAAATTGCCGACCATCTCTATATCTCCGTCAACACAGTGATAACCCACCGCAGAAACATTGCGCGCAAGCTACAGATACACTCTTCGGCCGGACTCACTATATACGCAATAGTCAATGGTCTTGTTGACATATCGTCGGTGAAATTGTAGGGGATCATTTGTAGTTAAAGGAATAGATGGTCATTGATATATATCAATAATAAGGCAAAAAGAAATAAAAAAAGCCTTTCAATTATTGTATAAGAAAGCAAAAAGGTTTATCTTTGCATCAGATTGTTTTAGGTTAGTTATTGGTTTTTAGTTTATTAGGTAAAAGATTGTTAGTAAAGATAGGGGAGTGATTATAGATTTGATTATTAGATTGCAAAAGCTGCAATGGGTATTCTCCCGTTGCAGCTTTGTCGTTTTATCTAATCTCAAGGTGTTCATCACATAGTGACGCCACTTTCCATCAAATAAGCGAATTCCGTTGACGGCCGGAAGCAGGGGCACTCCTTAATTGTGGCACCGGGCATCTCGTTGTGACCACGAATGGCGGCCTTGGGGAACTTCTGTTTTAGTTCGATGAGGAGCTTGACGAGCGAGCCGCGCTGGGCAATGGTGCGGGTGTCTTTCGTTTTGCCTTTGGTGTCAAGACCGCCTTCATAGCAGATGCCGATGGAGCAGCGGTTGAAGGGGCGACAATGAGCGCCCACCTCATTCAGTCGGCGGTGCTGAGTGACAGAGCCATCCTTCCGGATGTAGTAGTGATAACCTACGTCGATGAAGCCACGTTGCAGGTGGTCGTGCTTCAGTTGCTCTGGGGTGTAGTCACGGTCCTCACGCGTGGCGGAGCAGTGAATAATAAGATAACTGACGGAGTCGGGGGACATAAAGATGCCGGGCTCAATGTCAGTGAGGAGTTTGTCCTCGGTGGCGACCTGGTCGCCACCGATGGAAAGAGGAAATGTTTCTTGGATCATAGATCTTTAAGATTAAAATGTTAATACAGTTTTACAGTTCTACAGTTATTACAGTCTTGCCATGCAAGATGTTACGCAGAAAAGACTTGCAATCGTTGTGATGATTGTCATCACAGCGTTGAAGATTTCTTGAGCAGAAGGCTTTCTTTTAAAAAACGACATTTTTTTAAATTAAAGAATTAAAGAATTTAAATTAATATTTTTCTACCTCACCCGTCCTCTCCTGCTAGGAGAGGCTCCACCTCCCCTCCTAA
>CALZMK010000360.1 GCA_945788545.1 uncultured Prevotella sp. | reverse complement strand
GGAAAATGTAGAGAACAACGACGAATTCCTCGACTCCATGAACCAGTAGTCCACCCACACATTATATATTATATAAGGGCTGACCCCCAACAACGGGACGTCAGCCCTTAGTATTGTCTATTAAACACAAATACGACACATCTTAACCAAAATTAACATAAAGTGACATTTGATATTAACCATAAAATCGTATCTTTGCAACAGAAAATAGTATTTTCTATAATTAAAACTTAACTTAACAAAACCAAAAATGAAACAGAAACTTTTATTAGTTCTGCTCATGCTGTTTGCTTGGGCAGGTGGTGCTTTGGCACAGACAAGTCTTCCGTTGTCTTTAGAAGGAGATTTAACAGGAACACTTAAAAAAGAATCGTCACTTAATCATTCAGCACTTTTCAGTAGCACAGAAAGTACAGCAGCAGAGGCTATTAAGAAAAACTTCTGCACATCATCAATTACATCAAATTGCCTTTATTGGGGTATTGGTCAAACTACCGGAGGTGTTGACAGCAGAGACTTCACTAAAATCTCAGGAAACAGTTTCAGTTTTTGCTGTCGTCCTAAGCTTTCTGGCGAATATGTTGCTCAAGTTTACATCCTCCCAGAAGCAATCAAGGCTCTTAAAGTATCTTTTAGCATTGAGTCTCCATCTCACAATATTAAATTTGCCATTTGGGGATACAATGAAAGCACACGCATAGCACGGAGACTTGCGTCTCTCACCACATCAAGCACGACAACAGCAACCCAAACCTTCAATATAGAGGATATTTCGTATGAACTAGGCGACCGTATTATTTTGGTATGGGGAAGTTCTAACACAACAGGAGGTACCGTGACAACCATCTCAAACTTCTCTGCATACTACGCTGCAACTTCTGACGAAAAGAAAACAATCACTTACACTCTGACAGATGCCAACGACGATACCACATTTGGTACGTATCAAACATACTGGTGTAACGAGCATACTCTATTGCCAGAGCTCTCAGGTGTTCTTGACTACGCCATCACAGGTGCCGATTTTACAAATTCTGGCGACAGTTATTCAATGACTGGCACCATCAACTATCCATTCCCAATCAACAAGTATGTGAGAATTGCAGGTAGAGTAAATGCTGGTTTACGTTATTGGAAGGCAAATGGAACAAATCTGGTAAGTTGCTCTGAAACAACCAACGACCCCACTGAGCTTGACCCGACACTTTGGAAAATCGTCCCTGACTATAGCGGTTCCAATATCTCATTTAAATTCCTTAGCAAGAGTACAAATAAGTACATTAAAGCTGCTGGCAACACAAAAGGCTCTACTATCAGCCTTGTAGACAATGTTAAAGATGCCTCCACATTCACATACGGAGTAGGCACAAGCAATACTACCCGTGGCTTCATGATTGCAGATGGTCTCTATCTTTCTGTTGCAAGCAGTACAACAAACACAGCAATGAATATTTGGGATACAGCAGGTGCATCTGGAACACACACAGGAGGAAACGTAACTATCGAGAACACAGAGGAAGAATTGGCAACACTTCTTACCCAATTAGACAATGCTTATGATGCAGCAGAGACATATCAAGCCGCAGGAAGTGTCGGTACTGGAGTGAATCAATATACACAATCAGAAGCTTATCTGCAAGCACCAGGAATCATAGCAGGTACGTCTTATGCCACTATTACAAAAATCCGAGAGTACGTAAACAATCTTAACAGCACCCATGGTTGGACAATCAATCTGCCAACCACAGGCCTATACCGCTTCAAGAACTACTTCCGCACTCTAGATGATGGCGTTTATGGAGATTACTACTACATTTCAAATACAAACACTACTGGCAGCACCATAGCATGCAAGCAAACTGACGATGCCAATAGTGCTGATGCCATCTATTACTATGACGCAACGGCAAAGACTCTCATGGCATATAACAACGGCTACTATTTAGGGAAAAATACCCGCGAAATGCACGCTGTAGGCGATACACCCGTTCAATGGGCGTTCTCAGAAGGAAACAATGTAGGAACTTACACAATGACGGCAACAACATCGTCCGAAAGGGGCAAAATTCTATACGGCTGGAGTAATGAGGGTAACAACGTTTACGTCGACCGAAATAGTTCAAAAGACACCAATGGTCATACAGACTGGATTATTGAGCCTGTCACAGAGTTGCCAATCACAATCGGTTCTACAGGCTACGCTACATTCTCCTCTCCCGTCAAGGTTAAGGCACCAGTTGAAGTCACCGTGTCTACCATCAAGGCTGTCAGCGGCGGAAACGCCCAGCTCACCAATGAGACCAAGGCCATACCTGCTAATGCCGGTGTAATCATTCAGGGTACAGGCAATGTCACATTTACCGTTGCTACCGAAGACGCCACAGCATTTGACAACGAAGGCAACAAACTGGTAGCCTGTGTCGCAGCCGCAAATATCACAAAGGACGCCAACACCTTCGTCCTTGCCGATGGCAACCACGGCGCAGGATTCTACAACATCGCTGCCGACGGTGTACTCACAGGTCACAAGGCTTACCTTAACAATGCAGGAGAAGCACGCGCATTCATCGGCTTTGGCGATACTGAAACCGGCATCAACAATATTGAGACAGCCGCTTCACCACTCTGCAAAGATGGCAAGTATATCATCGACGGCAAGATTCTGATTGTAAAGAGCGGAGTGAAATACAACACTATCGGTCAAGAAATAAAGTAAACAACACCTAAACAGAAATAGCATAAACCTATGAAACGTACATATATAATACCTTCTGTCAAAGTATATGCCACGCAGATGACAACAATAATAGCAACATCAGGTGGTAAAATGTCAGTATACTCCGGAGACGATGATGCTGTATCAATCTCAGGAGCATTGGGTCGCGAAGACGACAACGCAAGCAGTTCCGTTTGGGACAGCGAGTGGTAATCTACAATCCCAGCATCATACAGACAATATCGGGGCGGCCCTTAGAGGTCGCCCCGATACTCATTTTATCTCAGCCAGATGAGGTCGCCCTGCTTGGCAGAATAGTCTTCGGGCAAA
>CALZMK010000359.1 GCA_945788545.1 uncultured Prevotella sp. | reverse complement strand
AGAAAATTGCATAATCCAATAAAAAGTATTACCTTTGCACCCGCTTTTCGGCGTAATCGCTGGCAGGAAGTAACGTGTTGCCTGTTATGTTGCGTTGGAACGATAAACAAATTTAATTTTATACAAGAAAATGGATTTAATTAAAGTTGCTGAAGAAGCATTTGCAACCGGCAAGAAGTTCCCTGAGTTCCGTTCAGGTGACACTATCACTGTCGCTTACAAAATTATCGAGGGTAGCAAGGAGCGTATCCAGCTCTACCGTGGTGTAGTTATCAAGATCTCTGGTCATGGCGACAAGAAGCGCTTCACAGTGCGTAAGATGTCAGGTACCGTAGGTGTTGAGCGTATCTTCCCCATCGAGTCTCCGAACATCGAGAGCATCGAGGTCAACAAGCATGGTAAGGTACGTCGCGCAAAGCTTTACTATCTGCGTGCACTCACCGGCAAGAAGGCCCGTATCAAGGAGAGAAGAGTCAACGTCGGCGAATAAGCCAATGTCAGACTCTGAAAGGAATAAAAAAGAGACAAGCCGCATACGACTATGGGGATTGTCTCTTTTTTGGTTATTCCCTAACTTTATTAACTTCCTTAACTTCTTTAACTTCTAAGAAAAAATGAAAGAATTAGCATTGAAGTACGGATGTAATCCGAACCAGAAGCCCTCACGCATCTTTATGGAAGAGGGAGAACTGCCCATTGAGGTAGTAAACGGCCGTCCAGGATATATTAATTTCCTCGACGCCTTCAACAGTTGGCAATTAGTGCGCGAGCTCAAGGCAGCTACCGGTCTGCCCGCAGCAGCGTCGTTCAAGCATGTGTCTCCGGCTGGAGCAGCAGTAGGCCTGCCTCTCGACGACACACTTCGTAAGATCTACTTTGTTGACGACCTCAAGGTGGAGCTTTCACCCATAGCCTGCGCCTATGCCCGTGCCCGCGGTGCCGACCGTATGAGCTCATACGGTGATTTCGTTGCCCTGAGCGACACATGCGACGAGGCTACAGCCCTTCTCATCAAGCGTGAGGTGAGCGACGGTGTCATTGCTCCCGACTATACCCCCGAGGCCATTGAGATTCTCAAGGCCAAGCGTAAGGGCACATACAATGTCATCAAGATTGACCCCAACTATGTTCCCGCACCGATTGAGCGCAAGCAGGTGTTTGGAATCACATTCGAACAGGGCCGTAATGAGGTGAAGCTCGACGATCCTGCACTCTTCGAGAATATCCCCACACAGAATAAGACATTCAGTGAGGCAGCAAAGCGCGACCTTATCATCGCCCTCATCACCTTGAAATACACACAGAGCAACTCTGTTTGTTATGTGAAGGACGGACAGGCCATCGGTATTGGTGCCGGACAGCAGAGCCGCATCCACTGTACACGTCTGGCAGGCAATAAGGCCGACATCTGGTGGTTGCGCCAGCACCCGAAGGTGATGTCACTGCCCTTCGTTGACAATATCCGCCGTGCAGACCGTGACAACACCATCGACGTGTATATCTCCGACGACTACGACGACGTGTTGCGCGATGGCACATGGCAGCAGTTCTTCAAGGAGAAGCCCGAGGTGCTCACACGCGAGGAAAAGAAGGAATGGATAGCCAAGAACACCGGCGTAGCCCTTGGCAGCGACGCTTTCTTCCCATTTGGCGACAATATCGAGCGTGCCCACAAGAGTGGCGTGGAGTATATCGCTCAGGCAGGAGGCAGTGTGCGCGACGACCATGTTATCGACACCTGCGACAAGTATGGCATTGCCATGGCATTCACTGGCGTAAGACTTTTCCACCACTAAATAAATTAAGAATTAAAAATTAAGAATTAAGGGGCATTTATGTCTGATATAGATGATATTATCGCAGGCGGCGGTATGGTGTTCAAGGGAATGCCCAAGGGCGACCCCAACAAGGACAAGGTGAAGACCAAGGCCAAGAAGAAGAAATACATCACCGGAGCCCACGGTAGCGGTTCGGCCCGACAAAAGGCAAAATACCGTGAACAAAGGGCCAACCGACATAAGTAAAATAAGAAAGGACAACCATTTCGGTTGCCCTTTTTTATTATCTATTTATTCAATTACTGAGCGAGCTTGCCGTCAGAACCGAGTACGTTCACAATCTTGTGGATGTACATCTTCTTCATGTTCTCACGAGCTGGCTTGAGATACTGACGTGGGTCGAAGTCTCCAGGGTGCTCAGCGAGGTGCTTACGGATAGCAGCAGTCATGGCGAGACGAGAGTCAGAGTCGATGTTGATCTTGCAAACTGCGCTCTTAGATGCCTGACGGAGCTGATCCTCGGGAATACCGATAGCATCGGGCAACTTACCGCCGAACTTGTTAATAGTTGCAACCTCGTCCTGAGGAACTGAAGAAGAACCGTGGAGCACGATGGGGAATCCAGGCAACTTCTGCTCGATCTCGGCAAGGATATCGAACGCCAATGGAGGAGGAACGAGAAGACCAGTCTTCGGGTCGCGTGTGCACTGCTCGGGAGTGAACTTGTAAGCACCGTGAGAAGTACCGATAGAGATAGCGAGAGAATCGCAACCTGTGCGGGTAGCGAAGTCGATAACCTCCTCAGGCTTTGTGTAGTGTGACTCAGCAGCCGAAACCTCATCCTCAACACCAGCGAGGACACCGAGCTCAGCCTCAACAGTCACGTCATACTGATGTGCATACTCAACAACCTTCTTTGCGAGAGCAACGTTCTCCTCATATGGGAGGTGTGAACCGTCGATCATCACTGAAGAGAAGCCCATGTCGATGCAATCCTTGCAAAGCTCGAAGCTATCTCCGTGGTCGAGGTGGAGCACGATTTCAGGATGCTCGCAGCCGAGCTCCTTAGCATACTCTACAGCACCCTGAGCCATATAGCGGAGGATGGTGGCGTTGGCATAGTTGCGAGCGCCCTTTGATACCTGCATGATGACAGGTGACTTTGTTTCTACTGCAGCCTGCACGATAGCCTGCATCTGCTCCATTGTGTTAAAGTTGAATGCTGGGATAGCATAGCCACCGGCTACTGCTCTCTTAAACATCTCGCG
>CALZMK010000358.1 GCA_945788545.1 uncultured Prevotella sp. | reverse complement strand
TTGGCATCTGACAAAAGCGCAGCAGTTGAGGCTCGCTTACGGCAGAACTACAAACCGACCAGAGTTTCGTGAACTATCTACCAGCGTCTATTATGACTTTGATCTCGCGTCAAACGTGCAGGGAAACCATAATCTCCGTCCTGCATACATCGACAATATCGACATGGGATGGGAGTGGTATCCTCACGCAGGCGAAGTGATAAGCCTCTCACTCTTCTACAAGCACTTCCGTGATCCTATAGAGTGGACATACACTGTGGCTGGAGGTACTGACCTCGTGTATTCTTATATGAATGCTGAAGGAGCTGATAATTACGGCGTCGAACTGGATATCCGCAAGCAACCTGCCGCAGCTGTCGCTTTCGCTCAATGCAGCTTGGATTCATTCCAGCGTCAACTTCCCTGAAGGCAGCAATGAGAAAGATCGTCCGATGCAAGGACAGTCGCCTTACCTCGTCAATGCTGGACTCTTCTATTCCAGCGACGCCACTAATCCTGCCTCTTCTATGGCAAAAGGATGGACAGCGTCATTGCTCTACAACACCATTGGCAAGCGAATCATTGGCGTAGGACGCAGCGTAGGCAGTGGAGAGACGGACATCAGAGTGCCTGATAGCTATGAGATGCCTCGTCATCAGGTGGATATCAATGTGGGAAAGTCATTCGGTCACTTCGATATAAGGCTCTCAGTGCGCGATGTCCTGGCGCAGAAAGCACAGTTCAAGCAATTTGAACAGACCACTAAAGGCGAGATACAGCAGGTCACCCGCTCTTATAAGCCTGGCAGAACATTCTCTATTACTGCAACATATAAAATGTAGGTGGATGGTTGTTGGTCGTTGGTTTTCGGTTGTTGGTTGGTGGTTTTCGGTTGTTGGTCGTTGGTTTTTGGTCAGATTTCTCAGCAGGCAATGAATCGTTTTATCCAATTAAGCCACACATATTGAACACCTTACATCATAATTATCCCCCACAATATATAATAAACAAAATAAAAACGGAACAAAGATGAAAAGAAACTTTTTCCTTTCAGTGGCAACTTTAGCCACAGTGATGACAATGACTGTTACATCTTGTAGCAGCAGTGATGATGATGACAAACGTGATGATCTGCCTCAAGTATCCTATGTATGGGGCACAGAAGGCAGTATCAAGACCTGTGACCACCTCCTTTTCGGCACTGACGGTAAGGAAGATGTCAATGGCACAGTGATAGGAAACGGCGATAAGGAATTTATTCTCAAAGGAAAACAGACTCTCAAGAAAGGCACTTACCTCCTCAAAGGATGGGTATATGTGGGCGATGGTGCCGAGCTTACCATCGAGCCAGGCACTATCATCAAGGGAGAAAAGGAATCTGCCGCTTCTCTCATCGTCGAACCAGGCGGTAAAATCTATGCAAAAGGCACGGCTACACAGCCTATCGTCTTCACTTCTGCACAGCCTAAGGGCAGTCGTAAGCCTGGTGATTGGGGCGGACTCATCATCTGCGGTAAAGGAACAAACAATAAAGGCGTGCTCGGACAGCAGATAGAAGGTGGTCCTCGCACCAAGCATGGTGGCAATAATCCTGAGGATAACAGCGGTGTGCTCAGTTATGTACGTGTGGAATTTGCCGGTTATCCGTTCCAGAAGGATAAGGAAATCAATGGTATAACATTCGGAAGTGTGGGTAGTGGCACTCAGGTGGATCATCTGCAGGTGAGCTATTCCAACGATGATTCTTATGAATGGTTTGGTGGAAACGTAAATTGTCGCTACCTTGTGGCATACAATGGCTGGGATGATGAATTTGATACAGACAATGGTTTCAGCGGAAAGGTGCAGTTTGCCCTCTCCATCCGTGACCCAAGAACTGCAGATACCTCACAGTCAAACGGCTTCGAAAGTGACAATGACGCAGACGGTTCACTCACAGAGCCTTTCACTTCTGCCACATTCTCTAACGTCACATTCGTAGGACCTATGGGAAGAGAGGGCTTTGAGAATACTCCTGACTATATCAATGGTGGCAAGATGTTCCCTCAGAATGGCTCTGCTCTCGGCAAGTATCAGGCTGCAATGCAGATCAGACGCAGCAGTCGCCTCGCTTGCTTCAACTCTGTAGCCATCGGTTATCCTATCGGACTCATCATTGATGCAGAGAAGGGCAACACTCAGGAGTATGCTAAAGCAGGCAATCTGAAGCTCCAGAATATCTATTTTGCAGGTATGGGAGTGACAGGAAGCGATGCAAACAAGCGATATACTGATGACCTTTACGATGCGGCAAAGAAGTCTGTCATCGATGCAACAAAGGAATCATACAGTTCCACCTTCTTCAAGGCACAGGCAGGCAATCGTCTCTTCGCTGAGACATCCGACCTCAAGTTGACCAGTGCGGGTCTGATATCCGGCAGCAACGCTCCTGCCTTCGTGCCGGAGGTTGGTTCTCCGCTCCTTGGAGCAGCAAGTTTCCAGGATGTTCTCCTCTCATCATGGTTTGAGAAAGTCACTTATATCGGTGCTTTCTCCACAGGCAACAACTGGCTTCAGGGCTGGACAGAGTTTGATCCTGAGAATGCAGAGTATTAAGTTTTGTTGTTTTGTTGTTTTGTTGTCTGGTTGTTTAGTTATTTTGTAGTTTGGTTGAATTTAATAAAATAGCACACAACCACACAACTAAACAACCAGACAACTAAACAACTAAACCACCAGACAACTAAACCACCAATAACGAGCAAAGCGAGAGTAATCTAAGACGTCACCTTAGGTTACTCTCGCTTTGTTATTGTCCTCCCATCAATCCATAATTGAAAGCCAATATTTATTATTTTCTATTATCTCTTTATTGTCCTCTATTGATATTTTATTCCTATCTTCGAACTTTCCGATGGGAATTAAAAGTTTAGGATGATGTCAAAATGATATGTCAGGAATAATATTAGTATGTTTGACTATCAATAACATAGTGCCAAAACTCTTATGGCATGAATCTTGCTTGTAATTATTTACTGAGCCCACTTTAAACAGGCCTTACTTTTTAAAGTGGGCTCAGTAGAATCATTT
>CALZMK010000357.1 GCA_945788545.1 uncultured Prevotella sp. | reverse complement strand
TCGGCAAAAGCCTTCTGGGCCTCCTCCTTCACGGTGGTGTCGTCCTGCAATATCATGACCTGTGGCAGATAGCCTATAGTGCATCCATTGGGCACAGCCACCTGACCTTCGGTTGGTTTTTGCATGCCGCATAATATCTTGAGCATCGTTGACTTTCCCGCACCGTTTTTACCAACAAGTGCGATACGGTCGCGCTCGTTGATGACAAAACTGGCTCCACAGAACAGTGGTTTCACGCCAAACTCCACTTTTAGTGATTCTACTGAAATCATTTCTTATGTTTTTCTACTTGTAATTTTTCCGGGTGCAAAGGTAGTCATTATTAGCGAAAATGCCAAATATATGTCGTTTTTTTAACGAAATATATATATAAAACAAGGTAAAACAAAAAAAATACGGTGTTTTTTGAAAAAAAAACGCCAAAACATTTGGTAGTATCAAAAAAAGTTCGTACCTTTGCACCCGCAATTCGGAAATCAGGCATGCGCTTGTAGCTCAGTTGGTAGAGCACCTGACTCTTAATCAGGGTGTCCAGGGTTCGAGCCCCTGCAGGCGTACTGAAGTCGAAAGCATCAAAAAACGATGCGCTTGTAGCTCAGTTGGTAGAGCACCTGACTCTTAATCAGGGTGTCCAGGGTTCGAGCCCCTGCAGGCGTACAAAAAGACGATTCCAACCACGTTGGAGTCGTCTTTTTTTATCCACGTATTCCCAATTCCCAATGTTTAATTCTTTATTACTTAAGTTTCGCATGTACTCAACATTTTACAACCGTAAACTAATTGCCATCGGTATCAACTTCTCGCCGGAGAAAAGTAGCATGCAGAAGGGGTGAGCGCTTGATGCTCACCCCCTTATTCTTTTCTTTATCAGAAAAGATCTTTTGTGCCTTGTCCGTCATCCCAGTGATGATCCTTGGGGAAGGGTTGTCCGCCCCATGCCTTTACTTGTGTCCAAGGTTGGGGGGCATCAGTCCAGAAGGGATGAGTGGCTGGCAGACCGAGGGGAAGGAATGCAAGGGAAGTCATATAAAGACTGCCATTGTTGGTGTACCAGTCGGCTACATTCGGTTGGCGTCCGCAGAAACCTATAGTCAGGAATCCCTTTTCATTAAAGTTTTCTGTACCGTCGAACATACGATGCATCACTGCCGTAAGAGCTTCTCTCACCTGTGCTCGGGTCACTCCGTCGGGCAGTCGGTCGTGCCATGCCATGAGAGCAAGCGGTTGCATGGTGGCAAGGCGATAGGGAATGGAGCGTCCGAAGACGGGGAATGTGCCCTCAGGCGAAATCATGCGCTCGAGCACAAGACTGAACTTGCGAGTGCGGTTGAGCGCACGCTTGTAGTAGTTGCGGTAGTGTATGCGTGTGAAATCCTTGGAGTCGATCATGTTCTGGAGGGTCTCAAGATACATGGGATGGAAGACGTAACTGCTGTAGTAGTCGAAGGCAAACTGTGGTCCGTCTGCATACCAGCCGTCGCCGGTGTACCACTCCTCGGTCTTGCGTATTGCCGAATTAACTCGATACTGGTCGTAGGGAGCCTTCACCTTGGCAAGGAAACTCTCGATAGTGGATGAGAAGAGAAGCCAGTTGGTGTAGGGAGGATCAATGCCACGCAACTGAGTGAACTCCTTGATATACCTCTGCTTGGTGACATCGTCGAGGGGCATCCACAGCACGTCGAAGGCACGGATAAAACTCTCAGCCACATAGGCTGCATCCACGAGAGTCTGTCCTGAACCAGTCCACAGGAGATAGTCGGGACTCTGAGGGTCAACGGCATTGCGATAACTCTTCAGCGCCCACTCCCTCAATTGTTTTCTCATTGCTCCCTCGGCGGTGTCGTCGTCGGGAAGAGTGAGCCACGGGGCAAGTCCAGCCATCAGTCGGCCAAAGCACTCCATATATGTCACCTTGATGTTACGTCCGTCCCAATTCGGACTCGTCTCCACAAGCATGTTTTTCTGCAGATTACCCTCAGCCATATTGCTGAGTACGGGCTTTGCTATTCCGTAGAGAAGTTCGCACCAATACTTGCGTACCAATGACTGGGATGCGGTCTCGCGCGTCTCAAGATACCTCACCCTCTCGCATGCCGCAAGGAGGAAGGCACCCACTCCGAAGTCTGCCTCGCTACGGGCATCTACCACCTGGCCGGGGATGGCGCGCTCACCGATGGGTTGGACATACCCTACCCTACCGTCTTTCTGCAATGCCTTCTCCGACAAATACTTCCATGCGCGATTCACAACGGGCATATATTCCGACTCTGATAGATAGCCGTTGTTAACACCCCATTGCAGTCCGTAGGTGAAGAAAGCCGTTCCGCTGGTCTCGGGTCCAGGAGCATGCTCGGGGTCGAACATCGAGCGTGTCCAATATCCCTCCGGCTGCTGACAGGAAGCCACACTCTTGGCCATACGCTTGTATTTCTCTACGAAGAAATCGCGGTGGGCATATCCCGTAGGCAGGTCTTGCAGCACCTTGGCAAGTCCGGCAAGCACCCATCCGTCGCCTCTTGCCCAGAAGTCCTTCTTGCCGCTGGCACTCTTGTGCTTGGGATATACATATTTGCCGTCGCGGAAATAAAGTCCGGTCTCGGCATCGAGCATAATAGAGTCGCTATACTGGATGTACTCATAGAGTTTTTCGAGATAGCGCTCATTGCCTGTAGCCTTATACAGCTTGGTCATCACAGGCATCACCATATAGAGTCCGTCGGCCCACCACCAATAGTCGTGTGCCTTGGTGCTCATCTCATATTCCATCACCTCGCGGGCACGACGTATGCGGTTGTCGTCGGGCAAGATATTATAAAGGTCGAGATATGTCTGAAAACAGATTTGCCAATCGCCGAAGAGCACATGCTCCTGTGTCTCGCCGTAGTTGTATTTCCACTTGTTGCGGTCGTTGCTTGTTGCGCCCTTCCACTTGTTGTGCTCCGCCCATGCCATCGAGTAATCGAGGTATTTCTTATTGCCCGTAAGGCGATAAGCTTCAATGTTGCCGGTGTGATAGGCAGCCACATGCCAAAAAGGCGTAGCTTC
>CALZMK010000356.1 GCA_945788545.1 uncultured Prevotella sp. | reverse complement strand
GATTATCACTGAATTCTGTGACCAGGGCGACGAGCTTGCAATCGAGGTGTATCGCCGCACGGGATATGTTCTTGGTATCAGTATGGCTACCGTGGCATCGCAGTTGGATCCCGAGGCAATCGTTCTTGCTGGTGGTATTCACCATGCAGGCAAGTGGCTTATCGACCCAGCCCAAAAGTCATTCGACCAGCATATATTCCGTAACCTACGTGGCAAGGTGAAACTGCTGATTACGACTTTGGACGACCGCGAGCGCGACCTTCTTGGAGCCAGTGCCTTGGCATGGGAGGTAGAGGAGTATTCGCTCTTTAAATAACTTGAGATAAGGGAGTTAAGGAATTAACTCCTTAACTCCTTTAAATCCTTAACTACCCAATAAACGTAGATAATGGATTTTGGAACAATATTAGACAAGATTAACGCAGAGCGCAATATGGCTACGGTGATGGGGATGGAGTTTCTCTCTACTCCCGAGCCCGACACCTGCATGGCGCGAATGAAAGTGAATGAAAATAGCAGGCAACCCATGGGCTATCTCAGTGGGGGCGCATCGCTTGCCCTTGCAGAGACGCTTGCCGGGGCGGGGTCGTCGGCTCTTTGTCCCGACAAGATATGTGTGGGTATAAATGTTAGTGGCACGCATGTGAAGGCTGTCCCCGAGGGCGATACCGTCACTGCTCTCGCACGTATCGTTCATAGTGGCAGTACGCTTCACGTATGGAATGTTGACATTACCGACACATCCGGACAATTGATTTCTACTGCCAGCGTCACTAACTATATAATCGATAAAAAGAAATAGATGGAGAGTTACGTATTATTCCGCCTTCCTGGTGAACTGGAATATACCGAGATGATACAGACTAACGGCGAACCGTTGAGATTTTCAGATATTCAATCCCTCAACGGAAAGAGCGGTTTCGTGATTGCTCCATTCGCTGCTACCGAAGAGTGTCCGGTTCTCTTGCTATGTCCCGACGAGGTTATGAGACACAGTCTGCCTTATATGAAGGACTATGATTATGCGCCAGAGGGCAATCTCCTCAAGCGGGTATCCTCTCGCGACACCTACAATAAGGATTTCAATGCATTTCACTCACGCATATCCGATGGCACTTTCTCCAAGATAGTGCTTGCGCGACAGTCGATTGATGTCATTGAGAATACCGAACCTCCACGCCGACTCTTCGAGAGGGCGTGCCGTCTGTATTCTAATATGTTCGTTGCACTGGTGAGCACTCCCGTCAGTGGCACATGGCTCACCGCTACTCCCGAACTACTGCTTGAGGGTGAGCAAGGCGAGTATCGCACCATAGCCCTTGCCGGAACAATGGGACTATGGGGCAGCACGCTATGGAGTGAAAAAAATAAGAGCGAGCAACAATATGTGGCTTCTTATATCGAGGATTGTATAGGCAACTTTTCCGACTGTTGCTCGAAGAAAGGCCCTTATACGGTTGCTGCAGGTGATGTGCGTCACTTGCGCACCGATTTCACTTTTAGTCTTTCCGACAATCAGCGCATTGGGGATTTCCTTGCAGCATTGCATCCCACGCCTGCCGTTTGCGGATTGCCCAAGCAAGAGGCCATGCAATTTATACTCGACAACGAGAGTGTGCCGAGGCGATATTACAGTGGCTTTATGGGGCCGTTGGGAATTGAGGATACATCTCATCTTTATGTGTCGCTACGTTGTATGGAGATATGTGGCAATGAATATCGTCTTCATGCCGGAGGCGGACTGCTTGCCGACAGTGAGGAAGAGTCGGAATGGAATGAAACAGAGACAAAAATGCAAACAATAAGAAGATGTTTTACAAGGAAGATAAGGTAAATATTCTGATAGGGCTGCTTAAAGATTATGGCGTGGAAAACGTGGTCTTATGTCCAGGAAGCAGAAATGCAATTATTGTGAATAATATCCTTGAGGATGGATCATTCAATTGTTATCCCGTCACTGACGAGCGTTCGGCGGGATTCTTCGCTTTGGGACTTGCCTTGAATGATGAGATTTCAGCTATTGTTGTCACTTCTGGATCGGCATTGCTTAATGTCGCCCCTGCCGTTGTTGAGGCATATTATCAGAAAGTTTCTCTCATCGTAATTTCTGCCGATCGTCCACAAGAGGACATCGGTCAGAACGTCGGACAGACGATGCGCCAATATGGCGCTCTCGACAACTATGTGGCATGTTCGGTGAATCTCACTGATGCCATGGGTGACAATGCTTATTATCACAACCGGTTGATCAACGAGGCTCTTTCATCTGCAATTACCTCTTCCCGCCCTGTCCACATCAATGTACCGCTGCCAAGTCCGGCAGAATGTGCTCAGAGTTTATCCTTGCCGGTTGTATTATATAATAAGGTGACGAAGATTGAAAGTCGTTATGATGAAGACGAATTAGGCTCTTTCATGGATGATATGTTTCAAGCCAAGCGTCCGATGATTATCATCGGACAGGATCACTATTTGCCTGCATTCCAGATAGCCTTGGATAAAGTGAGGGAAAATGTTGTTGTGCTTAGCGAACCGCTTAGTGATGAGCATGCCCGTCCGTATGCCGGATTTATCAACACGATGCCCGACTCGATGCTACCCGATTTCATAGTTTATATGGGAGGAACGACAGTGTGTCGTAGTATAAATTCCCGATTTTCTTCCATACACAATCTGAAGGTTTGGCGAGTGGACAAGGATGGGGAGTTATCCTCTCCCTTCCGACGTATTGATGGAGTGATATGTAGTACCCCTTGTGATTTCATCACAGAGCTTTCCAGATATATTTTATCGAATAATCCCAAGATATCGAAGGCTTTTTACGAAGAATGGCAACAGGCTTTTGAGTGTGAGGAACAACGTCTTCAGTCGATAGATGACACTGATTTGACAGCCTCCTCCACAGTGAAGTATTTCGAGGAGCAGCTTGAGGATATGGAGTATGATTATCATGTGCATTATGGCAACAGTACAGCAGTGCGTCTTGCGTGCCAATATGCCTATGGACATAAGATATGGTGTAATCGGGGGGTAAACGGGATTGATGGTAGT
>CALZMK010000355.1 GCA_945788545.1 uncultured Prevotella sp. | reverse complement strand
GACACGATGATCAACGATAAGGGTGAGATTCGTACGTATAAGTTGGAAGACTATAATCTTGATCAAATTCGTACGGGCCATTTTGTGGCCCGTATGTATGAGAAATACCCTGAGGCAAAGAACCTCAAGGCCATGCAAACACTTATGAAGCAACTCGACAAGCAACCTCGCACCAAGGAGGGGGTATATTGGCACAAAGCTATATATGCCTATCAGGTGTGGCTCGACGGCATTTTCATGGGACTGCCCTACCGTTGTCTCACTGCCCGCAATCTGCTGAGCCCTAAGAAGGCTAAGAAAATCTACGACGATGCTGTTGATCAGATCAGTAAGACTTATGAGCGCACCCTCGACCCAAAAACAGGACTCAATCGCCATGCTTGGGACGAAACCCACGATATGTTCTGGGCGGACAAGGAAACTGGTCTTTCACAGCACTGCTGGGGAAGAGCACAGGGTTGGTACACAATGGCTCTAATCGAACTGCTCGACGCCATGCCCGAGGACTATGAGCGCCGTGGCGAGGTGATTGAACTCCTGCGCAAGGACCTCGATGCAGTCATTAAATGGCAGGACAAGAAAACGGGATTGTGGTATCAAGTGATGGATGCACCAGAGCGCAAGGGAAACTATCTTGAATCAACTTGCTCTTCGATGTTTGCCTATGTATTGATGAAGGCTACCAACAAGGGGTATCTCGGTGACAAGTATTTCTTGGCTGGCAAAAAGGCTTATCAGGGAATCTTGAAGAACTTCATCCGCGTGAATGCCGACAAGACAATCTCACTCACCAACTGCTGTGCAGTGGCTGGCCTTGGTCCGGGTATGAGCGAAGCTGTAAAGAAGGCTGCACCTAACATCAAGGAAAACAAACGCCGCGACGGCTCATACGACTACTATCTCAGCGAACCGGTGCGCGACAATGACGCCAAAGGCGTTGGTCCGTTCATCTGGGCTTCTCTTGAATACGAAAAGAAATAAATACCATTATAGCTTATGAAACTTTTAGCAACGGTTTTTGCATTTGCATTAACATTACCAATACAGGCGCAGGAGGCCCCGGCTTTCCCCGGTGCAGAAGGTCATGGCCGATATGTCACAGGTGGACGTGGCGGCAAAGTAATCCATGTCACCAACCTCAATGACTCTGGCACAGGCTCACTGCGTTGGGCCCTGTCGCAGTCGGGCACAAAGACCATCGTCTTCGACGTTAGTGGCTATATCGACTTGAAGTCGCAACTCAATGTCTCATCCAACACCACCATAGCCGGACAGACAGCTCCTGGCGACGGCATCACACTTCGCTACTACACTCTCTATTTCGGCAAGTGCGACAATGTCATTGTCCGTTTCATCCGTTGTCGTCGTTCACAAGTGAAGGATGTCAACGACGGAGCCGATGCCACATGGGGACGTCAGCGTAAAAACATCATCATCGACCACTGCTCATTCTCATGGAGCATCGACGAGGTGGCTTCGTTCTATGACAACCGCAACTTCACCATGCAGTGGTGCAATATCACAGAAGGTCTAAATGCAGGACACACAAAGGGAGACCATAGTTATGGAGGGATATGGGGAGGCAAGAACGCTTCATTTCATCATAACTTCATCTCACATGTCAACAATCGTGCCCCACGATTCAACGGAGCGCGATACAACTGGAACGGATATGACACAAATCTCTACGAGAACTCCATTCAGGCAGAACGCGTGGATTTTCGCAACTGTGTAATGTATAACTGGGGCAGTGGCAACGGCTGCTATGGTGGTCCAGGCGGTGGATATATCAATATGGTAAACAACTACTATAAAGCAGGACCAGGCACAAGTAATAAAACTCGCGTTACACAAGTATCCGTATCTGATGCTACAAATGGTGGCGACAATCCATTCCCTGGTTATGCCTCTCGTTACTACATCAACGGCAACTACGTTACGGCAGCCTCTTCCCCCGAAAATTATGACTGGAATGGAGTGAAGTTTGACTCTGGCCTGTACACTATAAACGGTGAAAAATATATTGCCGATCCAAATCATTATTATGGGGAGAACCAGACATATGTAAAGAATACAAGCGGTGTTGACTGCATCCGCCTCAAGCTCGACGAACCGATTGATGCCGGCGAGGTGACAACCCACAAGGCTCAGACTGCATTCGAGAAGGTGTTGAAATATTGCGGTGCATCATTTGTTCGCGATGCCTGTGACGTAAGATATGCCGAGGAGGCAGAAAACGGTACAACAACATTCAAGGGAGCCTTTGTGAAGCGTGCCGGTATCCTGGATGTTATCAACGACCCTGAGGGCACTGAGGACCCATCAACAGCCTCCTACCCCACTCTGCGCGAGGAACAGCGTTCTGCCGACTTCGACACTGACGGTGATGGAATACCCGATGAATGGGAAATCGCCAACGGACTGAATCCCTCTGACGACAGCGATGGTAATGCATACACCATCGACACTAAGGGATATTACACCAACCTTGAAGTATATCTCAACAGTATCGTAGAGGACATAATGAAGGGAGGCAATGCCGATGCAGAAGATGCCGTAGAGGAGTATTACCCTACATACATTTCGACAAGCGGTATAAAAGGTATAAGTTATGGCTCCGAAGCTATCAAAACTACATACACTACATTATCCGGACAACACATCAACAATGCCGGACATGGTGTATATATTATGGTGAAACACTTTGCCGACGGAACCAAGCAAGCTATCAAGTGTGTGAAATAATAGTCTTAGAGCGTTTTCCCAACGCTCTAAGAACATAAAAGAAACGGCCTAAGAGCGTATTCAAAACACTCTCAGGCCGTTTTTCATATTATCCGCAGTAGGGACTTTACTTTATGTAAGTCCGTTACTTTTCTGTAGTCTTCTTGGCTGCTGATTTCTTAGCAGCTGCCTTAGTAGCAGCAGGCTTCTTTGCAGCGGACTTCTTAGCTGCAGGCTTATCGGCATTTGCCTTCTTCTCGGCAGCCTCCATCTTCTCTATCTTGGTCTTCAGACGGGTGATCTCCTTGTCCTTAACTTCGATTTCCTCTCCCT
>CALZMK010000354.1 GCA_945788545.1 uncultured Prevotella sp. | reverse complement strand
TATCGGTGAAGTTGGGACAGAAGGACTACTCCACGGCACAACGTATTTTGGGTAACAACGTGACGCTCAATGTGATCATCGGACTGCTGTTCTCAGCGGTGTCGCTTATTTTTCTCGACCCTATACTATTCTTTTTCGGGGCGAGTGAACAGACACTGCCTTATGCTCGGGAATATATGGTGATCATCCTGTTGGGTAACATTATCACCCATCTGTATTTCGGAATGAATGCAGTGCTCAGGGCGGCAAGTAAGCCCCGCGAGGCAATGTACACCACAATATTCACCGTGGTGTTAAATTCACTGCTCGACCCGCTCTTCATCTACACCTTCGACTTGGGAATACGAGGGGCCGCCATCGCCACAATACTCTCGCAGACAGTGGCTTTGGTGTGGCAGATAAGGCTGTTCAGCGACAAGAGCCAACTGCTCCATCTGAAGCGAGGGATATATAAACTCGACAATACAATTGTCAAGAACATATTGGGCATCGGAATCTCGCCGTTTGCCATGAACGCCACGGCTTGCCTTGTGGCTATCTTTGTCAATCAGCGCCTGTTGGAATATGGTGGCGACCTGGCTGTGGGAGCATACGGCATAGCCAATCGTGTGGGTTTTATCTTCATCATGATCAACTTCGGTGTGAACCAAGGTATGCAACCCATTGCGGGATATAACTATGGGGCGCAGAATTACGACCGACTGATGAGGGTGTTGAAGTTGGCGATGATTGCCGGCACATGTATCACCACTTCGGGATTCCTCGTGGCGGAGTTTATACCGCATATCTGCGTGAGCCTCTTCACAAGCGACACGGAGTTGACGGAGCTGTCGGTGAATGGACTGAGGATAATGATGGCGGCAATGCCGATTGTGGGTTATCAGATGATTGTCACCAATTTCTTCCAGAGCATCGGCAAGGCGAAGATAAGCATCTTCCTCTCGCTCTCGCGTCAACTGCTCTTCCTTGTGCCGCTGATTGGAGTGTTGCCGCTGTTCTTCGGAGTGAATGGAGTGTGGGTGGCAATGCCGATATCCGACTCTTTCTCGGCGCTCTTTGCCCTTGTGATGATGGTTAGATATATGAGAATGTTCAAAAAATTACAAGCTAATGGATAAGAAGATAATCATAACCGTGGGTCGCCAGATAGGAAGCGGCGGACACGATGTCGCCCGACTGCTGGCCGACAAGTTCAATTGCCGTTTCTACGACCGCGAGTTGCTCAATCTTGCGGCAAAGGAGAGCGGTTTTTCGGAGAAATTCTTTGAGCAGAACGACGAGCACGAGGGATTTTTCAAGTCGATATTCCAGATGCACGGCTCGTTTGCCGAGGGAGCGTTCTATCGCAACGAGTTCTCGCAGGAGAGTCTGTTTAAGTTTCAGAGCGATGCCATCCTCAAGGCTGCTTCCGAGACATCGTGCGTGTTTGTGGGCAGATGTGCCGACTATGTGTTGCGCAATATGCCTGGCAGGATTGACGTGTTCATCACTGCCGACATCGACGACCGTATCGTCCGTGTGGCAGAGCGCAAGGCCTGCACGCCCGACGAGGCACGAAAGATCATCACGTCGGGAGAGAGCGACCGCTCGTCGTATTACAACTACTATACGGGTAAGCACTGGGGCCACTCCGACGGATATGACCTATGTGTGAATACCTCGCGTCTCGGGATTGAGGGCACGGCGGAGTTTGTTGGGGCGTTTATACAAAAGAAGATTTAGAATTCTTTTAGGCACGGATTGACATGTTTTTAGACACGGATGAGTGATTTATTTTAGGCACGGATTAACACGGCTTTTTTTCAAAAAAGACACGGAGGGCTACGCATGAGAATGGCTATATATGCTAAAGGCTACTGATGTATAGACACGGCTCTTTTAAAATTGAAAAATTGAAAGATTGAAAAATGGAAAAATGGAAAGCAAACTAAGCCGTGAACTTGCGCAAGCAAGCCGTAATCACGAAGTGCCGTGGTGCATCAATACGGAGCCAAGCCGTGACTTTGAAAAAGCCGTGTCCATACGTGCCTAATTAAGAATAAAAAAATTAAAGGATTAAAAAATTAAAGTTGGGCTGCGTACAGGAAATCCGTGTTAATCCGTGTTTTCCGTGCCTCAAAATAAACATCTGTGGATAAAATGAAGAAAATAGGAATAATAAGTGATACCCATGCATATTGGGACGACAAATACTTGAAATATTTCGAGCCTTGCGACGAGATATGGCATGCTGGTGATATAGGCAGTACGGAACTGGCCGACCGACTGGCGGCATTCCGCCCATTGAGGGCTGTGTGCGGCAACTGCGACGGGGGAGACCTCAGACTCATGTTCCCCGAAGTGCTGAGATTCAAATGCGAGGAGGTGGATGTGCTGATGAAGCATATTGGTGGATACCCTGGCAACTACGACCGCTCGATAGTGGGACGATTATATTCATCGCCTCCCAAACTGTTTATCTCTGGACACTCGCATATCCTGAAGGTGAAATACGACAAGACGCTCGGATTGCTGCACATCAATCCCGGTGCTGCCGGACAACAGGGGTGGCACAAGGAGCGCACCATCGTGAGACTTACAATCGAGGGAGACCGATTCACCGATTGTGAGGTAATAACACTCGGAGGGAGATAAAGTAGATAAAAAAACGTAAAATACATGGTATTTATTTTGTAGTATATAAAATAATGTGTATCTTTGCACACAAATTTGGAAAAATGAATAAAAACAATCGAATATGAAGAATATCGTAATTACAGGCGGTGCAGGCTTCATTGGCTCGCATGTCGTTCGCCTCTTCGTGAACAAGTATCCCGACTATCGCATCATCAACCTCGACAAGTTGACGTATGCAGGTAATCTTGCCAACCTCAAGGACATCGAGGACAAGCCCAACTATAAGTTTGTCAAGATGGACATCTGCGACTTCGATGCTTTCTACAAGCTGATGCAGGATGAGCAGATTGACGGCATCATCCATCTCGCTGCCGAGAGTCATGTTGACCGCTCAATCAAGGACCCATTCACATTCGCTCGCACCAACGTGATGGGAACTCTTTCACTGCTGCAGGC
>CALZMK010000353.1 GCA_945788545.1 uncultured Prevotella sp. | reverse complement strand
TCGATATCTATAGTATAGTGGAATATTTTATCACTGAATTTCTCTGCATCCTTAGTCCTGAAAAAAGGCGAAAAAGATGCTTTCCTCTCTACTATTTTATCTTGGCGTGTTAACCACATTCTATAGAAATACTGGTCAATGAAGAATTCCGTTTTCGGGGTGAACTTCTGTATATCATCATAATTCTTTTTTTTATCCTCGCAACCATTGACAAAGTCACACCAATATTCCATCCTTTTTTCCCACCAATTGAAATTCACATCACAAGCCTCCTTAAACGGCAGCCAGTATTGCCATCTGCATGCAGCCAAGCGCAGTTTTTGGGCCAAGGTCATAGCCTCGACTGCTATCGCTACCTCCTGAATATTTCGGGCATATCCATTCACCATCTTCGTAAAGCATTGGAGCATCTGGTCGATGTTCTCCAAAATGACAAGTATGTCACTCTTATTGTTTTCAGGCATATTCTTATCAGCCATAATTCTTAGTTTTTAATATATTATTTATATCGTTGTATAATTGGACTGCAAATATACACTTTTTCTTTCATACATGCAAACCATTTAACATAAAAAATTGCCTAAACTAATTTTTTTTGTTTTTTATCCCGATGACAGACAACACATTCCCAAAGATGTACCCAAATCCGTACCTCCGTACTTTCTTCACACTCGCAAAAGTACCTCCCAAGAATATTGTTGCAGATATATAAAAGGTGTATTAACTTTGCATCCGATAATAAAAAATTGAGTAACCCGAACAGGGTGCCGCACCGGCAGTCGCGACATCAAACAAGCCGATGCGGTCAAGCTCCGGAGTTTCTCTGTTCATAACAAAAAAAAGTTATGAAGACAAAGAAACTACAATTGAAGGAAGTCAGTATCAAGGACTTCGACATTAAGGCCCTGCGACGCGCAGCACGCGAGGGCAGACTGTTTATTGCCTGCAATGAGGACGACGACACATCCGAAGATGCAGCGACAAGAGAAAAGGCGCTCGGCGAGATTCTCGCATACGTGGACCGCATATCGCAATATGCTATTAATGTACACGTGCGCGAGATATGGGATGACATCCTGCACGACAATCAGCTACAGCCCCTTTTCTTCTTCACCCGCTATGGCAAGACGCGCGGACAGATAAATTGGTATCGCGTGACGGCGGTGATGTGCCTGCTGTATGAGAAGGGAGTGTATCGCAATGACATGACTGCCATACAACTGCATCTGGCTCTCGAGGGCACCACTCGGCGCAACAACCGCTATAACGGCATAAGCCGCTATCTGCTCGACCAGTGTCAAATCAAGATTGTGAGGGAGATTCTGAAGAAACATGCGATTTCTTGATTATCCCGGAAATACCGGGAATCCGGATTATCCGGATAATCCGGGTTATCCGGATTTGCCGGAGAACCCGGAGAACCCGGATAACCCGGAGAAATCAGCCTATTGCCCGCCGCCCCGCCTCAGGGCATCTATCTCCCGCTCCAGCGAGGCCACCTTTGCCCTCAGCATGGCTATTTCCTCATCCTGCTGGGCAATAATCTGTTTCTGAGTGCCTCGCATGTCGAGGCGGGCGGCGGCCATGCGCTCCCTCACTCCGCCCTCCTCCACAAATTCGCGGTCGCGCTTGGCAATGAATGACGTCATCGCCTTATCCACCATATGACACAGGCAAATGGCCAAATTGGCCATCTCCTCATCAGTCCATTTCGAGAAGAAAGGATGATAGTCGAGCTCGTCACTATGCTCCCTGCAGAACTTCCTCATGCTGTCATACCTTGACTGGTTTTCCTTTGCCCATTCCGGTATTCCGTGCTGCTTGATGTAGTCCTGATAATCTTCGAGGAGTTCCTGATTGCTGCCACGGGCTATTCCCAGGAGTTTTATCTCCGTTTCGAATGATGTCTGTCCGTCGGTCAGTCCCTCCACGATATTCTGCTTTACAGAGCGGGCTGCCTGCACCATCTGATCAACGGTGCGGTCGCCATAGCGGGGAAGGAATCGCCCGCAGAATGCTTTGGTCAACTGCACCAACACATCACTCTTGCGATAGAAGTGCAGACCTGTGTAAACCGTTGGCTTGCGCATTGCGCTGGGTGTTCCGTCCTGATAGCGGTTCAGCTCTATGTGCTTGTTATTATCTTCCATATATCTCTTCTATAATATACATAATCTATTTTTTATGCAAATATATTGAATATTTTCCATACAAACAAGTGATTAGGGGAAAAGATGGAAATATGAGTTTTTGTTTTAACGATTTTTATTGCTTTGGGCTGATATGGATGATAATTCGGGAGTAAACGGAGCAACTCCGTTTGCACTTGATATTCTACGTACCTTTGCAGCGGATTTTAAAAAAAAGGACATATGAAACAGGTATTTAGAGTGGTCAGACAGACCCAAGCCGTCAGCGTGCAACGCCAGGACGGCACACAGACTCAGAAGTGCACCCTCGTGCTGCAAGAACTTGGGGGCAAGTATGAAAACAGCTTTGCGGCTACTATGCTGGGCAACATGGCATCACTGAAATTTCTTCAGAACGACGTGGTGTATGCATGCCTGAGATTCTCAACACGCGAGTACAACCAGCAGACCTATATGGACTGCACTGTACAGGACATCGTGAAACTCTCTACAAACAATGTATTTTGACAACTTCAATATAGTTATAGCGTTATGAAGAAAAACAATGATTCCATAAGCATACAAGCGATGCTTTGGGAAGAGCTCACGGCCAAGCAGCAGGCCGAGGTTGCTGCAGTGTTCCGCCACATGAAGAAGCGCTCGCAGGTGAGAATGTGCTTTGCGCTGATGGATTACATCTGGGATGGCTTATTGCCCAAATTCGACGATGACGACCTGCTGCTCTCGGCAGCCTTCGTATTCCTCACGGGACATGGCATGAAGGAGAAAGCCCCCTGGAGAATCACGCCTCGAATTAATTAATAATGGAGCACACCTTTGTAATATTCATTCTTAAAAAAAGACGATTATGGAAAAGATTTTTATCCCCAACGACAACATGACTCCCATTGTCATCGACACTGCTGAGTCGCAGGAACATTATCG
>CALZMK010000352.1 GCA_945788545.1 uncultured Prevotella sp. | reverse complement strand
CAACTACATTCTCTGCCTTCTTCTTTCCCTTCACAACGCTTGCAAAAGCTCGGAAATCTTCTATTCTACCGTTTGTACATGCTCCAAGGAAACAATAGTCAACAGGTGTTCCCTCCAGTTTCTGCCCAGGTTTGAACTGCATGTAGTCGAGCATAGAGAGGAACTGTTCCCTCTCTGCTTCTGACATGCCTTCTGTTGTTGGAATGCACTCATCGATGGCAATGCCAGCTCCAGGGTTTGTGCCGTAAGTGATGCGAGGAGCAATATCCTCAGCACGATATGTAACCTCCTTGTCGAAAACAGCATCAGCATCACTGTGCAGCTCCTTCCATTTCTCTACTGCCTTCTCCCAGTCTTCGCCCTTTGGGGCATACTCGCGACCCTTGAGGTATTCAAAAGTGGTCTCGTCTGGAGCAATGAGTCCTGCACGACTACCCATCTCTATAGAGAGGTTAGAAAGAGTCAGTCGACCTTCCATAGACATATTGCGAATTGCAGAACCAGCATATTCCACAGCATATCCAGTAGCTCCAGAGGTGGTCATCTGAGACATGATATACAATGCCACATCCTTTGCTGTGGTATTCTTAGGAAGCACGCCCTCAACATTTATTCTCATGGTCTTTGGCTTCGACTGAAGTATGCACTGTGAGGCTAACACCTGAGCAACCTCTGAGGTACCAATGCCCATGGCGATGGCACCAACAGCTCCATGTGTGGAGGTGTGGGAGTCGCCACATACAATCGTCATACCTGGGAGTGAGAGAGCTTTCTCTGGTCCTACGACATGAATAATTCCGTTATCCTTTGTTCCCATGGCGAAGTGCTTGATACCAAACTCAGCACAGTTAGCGGCAAGTGTCTCTACCTGCTTGCGTCCAACAGGGTCGTCAATTTTCTCCTGCTGGTCGGAAGGTGTGTTATGGTCTGGCATTGCCACCACATGGTCAGGGCGGAACACCTTGATATTCTTGTCTCTCAGTGTATCGAATGCCTGTGGTGAGGTTACCTCGTGAGCATAGAGGCGGTCGATATATAATTGTGTTGGACCGTCTTCAATGTTCTGAACAACATGAGCGTCCCAAATCTTGTCGAATAATGTTTTTCCCATTGTTTCCTTATAAATCTTTTTTTATACTAAATTGATTATGCATACAGAATCCCGAGCAGAAAAACGCCTCACTCTGAATCCTAATGAAACTGTTATGTTCTGAATATTGATGAAACAGTCTTATTAGGAACTGCTTATTTAAACTTGTTTATACAGTCAATATATGCCTCTACCGATGCCTTCACCACGTCTGTGTCGGCTCCGAAGCCATAGTAGAGGTGGTTGTCGTACTCCACCTGCATGTGCACCTTTCCGACATCGTCAGAACCCTTAGAGATAGCCTGAATGGTGAACTCCTTCAGAACCATTTCCTTTAGGATGATTTTCTTCAAAGCACGAATGGCAGCATCTACCGGACCATTTCCTGTTGAGCATGCCTCAAACTTCTGACCAGAGATATCAAGTCCGAGTGAGGCAACACACTTGGAGTTCTGGTTCATGCCTGTTGTGACCTGTAGGAAGTCGAGCTTGATGGCGTGGGCATTGGCACGGTCGGCTCCTGCCAAAACGAGGATATCATCGTCTGTAACCTCTTTCTTCTTGTCTGCAAGCTTCAAGAAATCCTGATAGATCTTATCGAGCTTCTCGCCTTCCACCTCTACTCCGTTCACACTCAGTCGGTGCTTCAAGGCAGCACGTCCAGAGCGTGCGGTGAGCACGATGGCATTGTCGTCTATACCCACTTCCTTTGGGTCCATAATCTCATAGGTGGAAGCATTCTTCAAGACTCCATCTTGATGGATTCCAGAAGAGTGGGCAAAGGCATTCTTTCCCACAATAGCCTTGTTTGGCTGAACAGGCATATTCATCAATGAACTCACCATGCGACTGGTTGGATATATCTTCGTGGTGTTGATGTTTGTCTCTATGCCAAGGTCAGGGTGTGTCTTGAAAATCATGGCAACCTCCTCAAGGGATGTGTTTCCAGCACGTTCGCCAATACCGTTTATGGTGACCTCCACCTGACGAGCACCACCAAGAACGCCAGCAACCGTGTTTGCTGTTGCCATTCCAAGGTCATTATGGCAATGTGTGGAGAGAATTGCCTTTCCTGCGGCAAAGGCATCAACATGCTCATAGAGGTATTTTATCTTCTCGTGATACTCGTTCGGAACACGGAAACCAGTGGTGTCAGGAATATTGCAGACGGTTGCTCCTGCCTTTGTAACAGCATCTATGACTCTGGCAAGGTACTCATTGTCTGTTCTTCCTGCATCTTCAGCATAGAACTCCACATCTTCCACATACCGCTTCGCATACTTCACGGCAGCCACGGCACGCTCGATAATCTCCTCTGGAGTGGAGTTGAACTTATAGCGTATATGGCTTTCAGAAGTGCCAATGCCAGTATGTATTCTCTTATGCTTCGCATATTGAAGTGCTTCTGCTGCCACATCAATATCCTTTTCTACTGCACGTGTGAGTGCACAGATGGTTGGCCATGTCACGGCCTTACTGATTTCTATTACACTATTGAAATCGCCTGGGCTGGAGATAGGGAATCCCGCCTCTATGACGTCTACTCCCAACGACTCAAGCTGCTTTGCGACCTGAATTTTCTCTATTGTGTTCAACTGACATCCTGGTACCTGCTCGCCGTCGCGGAGGGTGGTGTCAAAAATAAATAATCTTTCGCTCATTTGATATTTATTGCTTGTGTAAGTTTTTTCTTGTTATACTATATATAATAATGTAAAACAGATGTTCTATGAATCTTTTTACCTTTCGGAGTGCAAAATTAATACTTATTCTTGAATAAAGCAAATAAATTATAAGAAATCTTTCGGTTTTTCTTATAATTTATAAGCAATATCAAGAAAAAAGTAAGAAAATAGTAGAAAACAGCTGTTTGAAGTGCCAAGAAACCTATATTCTTCTGAAGGTGAATGAAGACGGCATAATGTTAATATGGCATATCATTAATATGGAATATCATTAATATGGAATATCGTTAATATGGCATATCGTC
>CALZMK010000351.1 GCA_945788545.1 uncultured Prevotella sp. | reverse complement strand
CACACCTCGATGGCGTCGTCGATATTGCGGAACTCCGCCGTACCGTCGCGAGCCACGAATAAAGTGTCGGGGTTGTCATATTTGTTTGCTGCCGACACGCTAACGGCCATCATTGCTGCCAAGATAAGTAGTTTGCTTCTCACGTCTTTTAATTCTTTAATATTTTAATTCTTTAATTCTTTAATTTTGTAATTTGCCAAAATTACATCACCTGGTTCACCTCCTGCAGTCCCTCGATTTTCTTGAGGTTATCAATAATCTTCTTGAGGTCGTTGCGGTCGTGCACACGCAGTTCAAACTTTCCGCTGAAGATGTCGTCGTCGCAGTTGATAAAGACACGGTGGATATTCACGTTCATCTCTCGTGATATAACCTGAGTCACCTCATTAAGCAGGCCGATATGGTCGATACCCGTCATTTCGATAGTGGCGTCGAAGAAGAGTGTGCGTCCCATGTTCCACTTGGCGTCGAGGATGCGGTTGCCGTAACTGGTTTTCAGTTTTGCGGCCACCGGACAGTTGCGCTTGTGGATTTCGATCTGCTTTTTGCTGTCGATATATCCCAAGATGTCGTCCCCGGGAATAGGGTGACAGCAATGCATGAACTTATATTGCTTGATATTGTCGTCGGTGATGTATATAGGTTTCTTCTTATTGAATTTCTCCGGGACGGTGAAGAGATCATTCTGTGCGGCTTCGTCGTCGGTTGTTCCGTTCTTTTTCCTGTTACCGAGGAACGACACTAATTTTTTCCATTTCTTCGACCCGATTTCCTTTATACTGCTACTATGTATTTCGTCGATATCCTTGTCGGAGAGTAGGATAGTCTTGTCGCCAATGGCCTGGAAGAAATCCTCTCGACTCTTTATGTCGTGGAATGCCGCAATTTTGTCGGCAACGCCTAAGTCAAAGTCAATGCCATGCGACGAGAGGAATGTCTTGAATGCCTCCTCGCCCTCGCGCTGCTTGTCTCTTCCGTTGCGTCTTAGTATTGCCTGAATCTTGGCCTTGGCCTTTGCCGTACTTACAAAGTTTATCCATGATGCCTGCACATGTTGCGACTTGGATGTGAGAATCTCCACCTGGTCGCCACTCTGCAGTTTGTGGCTCAGCGGCACGAGCTTATGATTAACCTTGGCTCCGATACAATGACTTCCGAGGAAGGTGTGTATGGAGAATGCAAAGTCGAGTGCCGTACATCCTGCCGGCATTGTCTTGATCTCACCTTTAGGAGTGAAGACGAATATCTCCGACGCAAAGAGGTTGAGTTTGATGGCGTCTAGGAAGTCCATGGCGTCGGGCTGCGGGTCGTCGAGAATCTCCTTGATGGTGTGTAGCCACTCGTTGAGTTCGCCTTCGTCCTCCGTAAACTCGATGTCGCCACCCTCCTTGTATTTCCAGTGTGCGGCAAATCCCTGTTCCGCTATTTCGTCCATACGGTCGGAGCGTATCTGCACCTCTATCCATCGTCCCTGCTTCGACATCAGTGTGACGTGCAGGGCCTGATATCCGTTGGCCTTCGGATGGTTGAGCCAGTCGCGCAGTCGGTCGGGGTGTGACTTGTATATCTGACTGATGGCTACATATATGTTGAAGCACTCGTTGATTTCATCCTCGCGCTGTTTTGGCGAGAAGATGATGCGCACGGCGAGGATGTCGTATATCTCCTCAAACGTGACGTGCTTGTTCTGCATCTTATTCCAGATAGAGTAGGGGCTCTTCACTCTCTCCTTGATGGTGTATTTGATGCCCATCCTGTTGAGAGCCTCCTCGATGGGTTGTGTAAACTGGTCGAAGAGTTCGTGGCGTGACTCCTGTGTGGATTTGAGTTTGTTTTCGATAGATGCATACTCGTCGGGATGCTCGTACTTAAAACTGAGGTCCTCCAATTCAGTCTTTATCTTGTTAAGACCGAGTCGGTTGGCAAGAGGAGCATAGATATAGAGAGTCTCACCGGCAATCTTATACTTTTTGTTAGCAGGTTGGCTTGCCAATGTGCGCATGTTGTGCAGGCGGTCGCATATCTTGATAAGTATTACGCGTATGTCGTCGCTCATGGTGAGCAGCAGTTTCTTGAAGTTCTCTGCCTGTGCCGATGCCTGTTCACCGAATATGCCGCCGCTAATCTTGGTGAGTCCATCCACAATCTGTGCCACCTTGGCACCGAAGATGTTCTCGATGTCCTCCACGGTGTAGTCGGTGTCCTCCACCACGTCGTGCAGCAGTGCGGCACATATACTCGTCGAACCGAGTCCCACCTCCTCGCATGCTATCTGCGCCACGGCGATGGGGTGCATGATATACGGTTCGCCCGACAGACGCCTAACACCCTTGTGTGCCTGTTTGGCGAAATTGAATGCCTTGGTGATAAGGTCCACCTTTTGGCGATGTCTCGACTTACTGTATGTATCCAACAGATGCTCATAAGCACCGTTGATAAGCAGTTCGTCCTGCTCTTCCAATCTTTTCTGCTCCTCGTCCATTTTTAATTCTTTAATTTTTTAATTTCTTTAATTGCAAGATTAAAGACCTCACCTCACTCTCAGTTTCTTTCCCGCCCTGATGTTCGAGCCCTTGATGCCGTTCAGCCTCTTGAGCTTTGCCACCGTGGTACCGTTGCGTCTGGCAATCTCCGAGAGAGTCTGTCCGCTCTTCACGGTCACACTTCTTCCCCTGCTGCTGCGGGCCTTCTTGCTTCTGCTCCTGCTGCTGCTTTTGCGGGTATATGTAGGCACGTCGTCGTTCACCTCCACCGTTGCCCTCTTCGAGAAGAGAACCTCGGCGTTGTAGGCATAAATAGAGTCCTCGAGGTCGATAAACTTGCCCACCTCCGTCTGAGGCAGACGCACTGCCGACAACTTGGTGGCTCCAGGCACTATGTCTCGACGATATGCGGGATTGAGAGTGCGCAATTGTTCGATGTCGATATTACATACGGCGGCAATCTGTTCGAGATGCACGTTGCGGCTTACCATGATGGTGTCGGTCTTTGCCGGCAGACGGGTAGTCATCGGACAGATATTGTGCTCACAGTAATAAGTCATGATATAGTTGGCGGCAATGAATGCCGGCACATATCCTCGTGTCTCCTTG
>CALZMK010000350.1 GCA_945788545.1 uncultured Prevotella sp. | reverse complement strand
CCCCGGGCATGAAGATTGTGATCAAGGAGGACGTGAAGAACCTCCAGGAAGTGGTGGTGACGGGTTACACCACACAACGCAAGGCCGACCTTACCGGTGCGGTATCGGTGGTGAGCGTTGACGAGCTGCAGAAGCAGAACGAGAACAATCCCATCAAGGCACTTCAAGGTCGTGTCCCAGGCATGAACATCTCTGCTGACGGTACTCCCTCGGGTGCTGCCACTGTGCGCATACGTGGTATTGGTACTCTTAACAACAACGACCCTCTTTATATTATTGACGGAGTGCCGACAAAGTCGGGTATGCATGAGCTTAACGGCAATGACATCGAGTCAATACAGGTATTGAAGGATGCCGCATCTGCAAGCATCTACGGTTCGCGTGCCGCCAACGGTGTTATTATCATCACCACCAAGAAGGGCAAGGACGGCAAGGTCAAGGTTGACTTCGATGCAAGCATAGCTGCCTCGTTCTATGCCAACAAGTTGGAAGTATTAAATGCCGAGCAATGGGGACAGGCTTATTGGCAAGCCAACGTCAACGACGGACTAAATCCAAACAACAACAATCTTGGCTACCACTTCGACTGGGGATATGACGCACAGGGCAATCCGCAATTATACAATGTTACAATGCAGAAATATCTCGATGACGGAAACACTGTTCCTTCCGCCGACACCGATTGGGTTAAGGAGACGACACGCACAGGTGTTATCCAAAACTACAATGTAAGCGTAAGCAATGGCAACGAAAAGGGCTCAAGCTATCTTTCGCTCGGATATTACAAGAACCTCGGTATCATCAAGCACTCTGACTTTGAACGTCTCTCGGCACGTCTCAACACTGATTACAAGTTGATAGGCAATGTGCTGACCATCGGCGAGCACTTTACTCTGAACCGCACTTCTGAGGCGAGTGCGCCAGGAGGATTCCTTGAGAACGTATTGCAGTTCAACCCTTCTTTCCCGGTATATAACACTAAGGGTGAATATGCCAACCTTACTGGAGGATATGCTGACCGTGAGAATCCTCTGGGTCGCTTGGAGCGCAACAAGGACAATCGCTACAACTATTGGCGTACCTTCGGCGATGTATATCTTAACCTTGCTCTCTTCAAGGGATTCAACCTCCGCACTACTGCCGGTATTGACTATTCGCAGAAGCAGCAGCGCATATTCACCATGCCAATATCAAACGGCAACGTGGCAAATCCTGAGAATGCCGTCGAGGCTAAGCAGGAACACTGGATGAAATGGATGTGGAACGCCGTGGCGACATATAACATGGAAATTGGCAAGCACCGTGCCGACTATATGCTCGGTGTGGAGGTCAATCGTCAGGATGATGTATGGTTCTCAGGCAAGCGTTATGACTACGAAACCCTCAATACCGACTATATGTGGCCAGATGCAGGAACAGGAGTCGAGAAAGCATACGGCTCAGGCAGTGGTTACTCGCTTGTCTCTTTCTTTGGAAAGGCAAACTACACCTACGCTGACAAATATCTTGCATCGGTGACAATACGACGTGACGGTTCGAGCCGTTTCGGTAAGAACAACAAATATGGTACATTCCCTTCTGTCAGTCTGGGATGGCGTGTGACACAAGAGGATTTCATGAAGAATACAAGTTCATGGCTCTACGACCTTAAACTCCGTGCTTCATGGGGTCAGACCGGTAACCAGGAAATATCCAACACTGCCCGTTATACGCTCTACCAGGCAGTATATGGTGACTCAAACTTCGGAGGCAATAGCTTTGGTACATCCTACGACATCGCAGGCACCAATGGAGGACAAATTCTGCAGTCGGGCTTCAAGCGAGTTCAGATAGGTAACGATGACATTAAGTGGGAAACGACTACACAGACAAACCTCGGTGTAGATTTCTCGTTCTTCAACAATACTCTTTACGGTAGCTTCGACTACTATCGCAAGAACACTAAGGACATACTTCTTTATATGGCAGGAATAGCTGCTATGGGCGAGGGTAGTTCAATGTGGATTAATGCAGGTGAGATGAAGAACAACGGAGTGGAGCTAAACCTCGGCTACCGTAACAGCATAGGTGATTTTAGCTACGACATAACAGCCAACCTCGGAACCTATCGCAATGAAATAACCAAACTGCCCGAGACGGTGGCTGCCAATGGCGATTTCGGAGGTAATGGTGTGAAGAGTGTCATAGGACACCCGATGGGAGCACAGGTGGGATATGTATTCGATGGTATCTTCAAGAGTCAAGAAGAGGTGGATAACCATGCCACTCAACCTGGTGCCGGAGTGGGCAGAATGCGCTTTAAGGACCTCAATGGCGACGGAATGATAACAGAGGCCGACCAGGATTGGATTTACTCTCCAGTGCCAGACTTCAGTTATGGTTTCAACATCTATCTGCAATACAAGAACTGGGACTTGACAATGTTCTGGCAGGGAGTACAGGGAGTTGACATCATCTCCGACCTGAAAAAGGAAACCGACCTGTGGGCAGGTGTCAATGTGGCTAACCTCAACAAGGGACAGCGTCTGCTCGATGCATGGTCGCCTACAAATCCCAACTCGAATATCCCCGCGCTTTCAACCTACAACAACAACAACGAGACCCGCGTGTCAAGTTATTATGTTGAGAATGGCTCGTTCCTCAAGATGCGCAACATACAGATTGGCTACAACGTGCCCAAGGCTATTGCCAACAAACTTTATATGGAACGCCTGCGCTTCTATCTCTCTGCACAGAATCTGCTGACCATCAAGAGCAGCAGCTTTACAGGAGTAGATCCTGAGAACGCAAACTTCGGATATCCAATCCCGATGAACGTCACATTCGGTCTTAACGTAACATTCTAAAGATATATGAAAAAGATTTTCAACTACATATTGGCTGCCTCTTTTGGCTTGATGGCAGCAAGCTGCTCCGACTTCCTCGATGAGCAGGTGCCACAGGGCACACTTGACGAGAACCAGGTGAAGAACCCTTCGCTCGTTGAGAGTACCATAATATCGGCATACGCCGGATTCACTCAGAGTGAGGACATGCTGGCCTACACCACAGCCACAGCAACGCCAGGTCCGAGCCGAGTCTGTGACCTATACCACA
>CALZMK010000349.1 GCA_945788545.1 uncultured Prevotella sp. | reverse complement strand
CATCATCTCTTGTCAGCAGGGTCGTACCATCGCCGCTCCACAGCGAGCCGTAGGTCTCTTCAGAGCCCGTGGTCTTGCTCACCCATTCCTGGATGGAATCCTAGATGCTCTCATTTACACTTCATCCACGCTCACAGAATCCATAGGAATCGGTCATTTCATCGTCCACAAGACTAATGGTTCAATTAAACACAACTTAACGGGAACAACACCCCGATTTACGCCGCTATTGATAGTTCTGCTAAACAATCTCTTCAAAGTATTTACTAATGGCATCATTCGTCTTATCGAAGTATTCAATATGGGATATATATGCCCATCCTCCGTTATCGTCACGTTTTAACATTGACGATGTGTAATGGGCGCCTTCTGAAAGGTCTATGCTATAACAATTTGATATTCTATGAATGCCTCTTGGCTCACCATCAACACAACAACCCATTTTTAACACGGATTCAAAAGGCTCTCTTTCCTTTTTTTTAATTTCAATGATGTCGTCACGTCTATCCAAAACCACCTTTAACCTTGCTGGTATCTCTCCATCTATAAAATCATAGTTAGAATGAACGAACAAGATAGTGTCAACTTGTTCATCAAGCAAGTCTAAATTAATCAAACAACATTCAAAATCCTCTGAATAGTCCAAACCAAGATTCATTCTGAAAGCGCACCCAAAATCATCGGAATACATCGGACCAAGAATTGCTTCATCTTTACTTATAGGGGTATCACCTTGACCTCCTCTTATTTCTATCGGCACACGATTTTCCGAGTTGTAATACAACATATCTTTTACATCGTGGATTTTTCCATCTTTAGACAACAAAAAGATAAACATATCAGGATAAATAATCATTTCATATTCTGCTCCGCGGTACGGAGATATAACTCTTGTCACAAACAAAACAAGTCCAGACAAAAGGCCATTATCGGTTGGGACAAGTTGCATTTTTTGAGGATTTAAATCTTGTTCTATCTTAATTTGTTGTTCTTCGGTTGTAGATAACGTGCTCCTACTAGATATATTACCAGAAGGACCAAATTGCGTCTTTTTATCATTAGATGCCCGTAAAAGCAGTTTAACTAACATCAAAAGAACCACAAAAGCTGCAAGTATAGTAAATGTCATATTGATAAACGATTAAAATTTTATATAAAACAAAGTTAGCGGATTATTCCGGCAAAGAAAAATAAATACTTTTACTCCTTTAACTTCAGCTCTGCATTCTCAACTACTATGGTGGCGATAGAACCAGAAACAAGCTTCTTGTGAAGCAGAGCTTTCATTAATATTGGCTTGAGACACGTAGATATAACACGGTCAATCTCTCGACCTCCATATTCAGGAGAAAAACCCTTGGATAACAAAAACTCTTTCGCGTCGAACTCCAGAGTCAATGAGATATTCTTGGCTTCAAGCTTCTGCTGTAAAGATCTAAGCTTCTTATTCAGTACCCTCTCTGCCATATCTTTATTCATATCATTAAAGACCGTTACTGCAGAAAGACGATTAATAAATTCTGGCTTGAAGGTCTTTTTCACGTTTGTCAGCATGGCAGTACCTGCCGTTCGAGTCTTTACCGTGAGGTCGCCATCGCCAGGAGCCACAAAGCGGTAGAGGTTGTAGCCGTCGATTTCAAGCTCATCTCCACTCACGGCTGCAATCTGGATGGTGTGTGTGCCTTCAGTGATGCTCGGGATAACTTCTGAGCAGACGGTGCAGGAGCCAGCGGTGTAGTTGTAGTTGTGACCCGTGGCATGAAGCACAGGGTCGTCAGTCTCGACGGTCAGCTCATCATCGGTGTAATCCTTTTCGCAGCTCTCGCAATGCCAGTATTCCACGTTGCCATCGCTGGTGCAGGTCTTCTCTACAGCGGCGTGGTGCGTGATGGTGCCGTGGCTGAAGGTGACGGTGGCCCCGGTAGCGGGTCGCGTGTTGCTGAAGCTGCCGCCGCTGATGCTGCCTGCGCAGGTAATGGCGATGTCTCCCGCGGCATAGACGGTGTGTGCAGAGCCGAGCAACGGATAGGCGTTGGTGCCCAGTTGCTGTCCCCACTTGCCTGCGGGGGCTACGCTTTGCAGCAGGTAGGTCACCATGCCGCTTTGCAGTTGGTCGGTGGTGTAGCCTGCGGTTTCGCTGCTGACGCTACCGCTGCTGTAAATATTTCCGATGCCACGGGCTGTCTGCGCTGTTCCGTTGAGGGTCAGGGTGGCGTCGCTGTTAAACACAGCAAAGTCCGATAAGGTAAGTTGGCCTTGCACACAGCCTACCACCATACCCGCGGTATTGTCGCTGCTCGTTTCGGTCACATTGCCTGTCGATATCACGTTAGCGAGGCTAAATGTGCCGTAACCACCGCTGCCGAGAATGCCACCCACCTCGCTATCTCCTTCTACATTTCCATAGTTGGCGCAGTGGGAGATGCTACCGCCCCTCTGGGCGCCGCCGACTATGCCGCCTATGCTTGAATTGTAATTACCTGTACCTGTTACAGCGCCGTAGTTGGTGCAGTATTCAATGGTACCATCTGATTTACCGCAGATGCCGCCCACGTCATAATTACCAGTCACTTGTGCACGGTTGGTGCAATGGGAGATTGTGCCGTCCGTCTTAGCACAGATACCACCTACAACACTTTCGCCAGTAATCACGCCACCTGTCACGGTCACGTTGGTCACAGAACTGTTAATCATATACCCAATAATGCCCGTATAATCGTCTGTTCCCGTGATATTGACACCGGAGAACGTAATGTTCTTGATGGTACAGCCAGTTGTGTATCCGAACATGCCAGCATATTCGGTCGTCTAGTTGACATAGAGGTTGGAGAGGGTGTGCCCGTCACCGTCGAAGGTGCCGTACCAAATGACGTATAAATCCCAGTTTCCAATGGGTTTCCAGCTGCCGATGGTCTCGGAGCAGACGGTGCTCATGTCGATGTCGGCGGTGAGCTTGGCGCAGGCAGACGCATGCTTTGTGGCCGTCTCGCTTTCAGCAGGCGTGTAGGTGCCGTTCACCCAGTCGCGGAACCAGGCCAGTTGCGCTGCGTTGGCTATCTGGTAGGGATTGGCTGGCGTGCCATCGCCTGCTGCGGGCTGCT
>CALZMK010000348.1 GCA_945788545.1 uncultured Prevotella sp. | reverse complement strand
ATGGATTGAGTGGTATTCTTTTTTTCTTATTCATGTCATCACGTTTTTTACGTCATGTACTTTACGTGATGCAAATATACAGCTTTTATATGGTATTTATGCAGAATACCCGAAATATTTAACTAAAATTACATCTTATGAGGCTAATGATTTGCCCTCCTGCTTTCCACCGACATCTGTACACTGATATTTGGGGTGATGTTATATCTCAGGGCGGCACCGATGCGGTCGCCCATTTCATTGAGGTCTTGGAGATAGTAGGGGATGGGGGCGTTGGTCACAATGGATTTCTGGCCATAGACGTAGCCCTCCCATTGATCGCTGAATTTGTATCCAAGTACGGCAGTCATGCCGGCATCGCGGAATGTGGTGTTCGCCCAATACATATTGTCGAGATAACCGCCCACGGCTATCGAAAGGCGAGAGGTGAGGGCAGTGGCATACTGCATAGACAGGTTCTGCGCAAAACCGACACCACCGTAGGCGTGCTTGCCAAACTGGGAGAATATGGAAGCTCCGAGACTCAGGTTGAGTCCCTCATGCAGGCGCCAGTTGCTCCAAGTGCCGCCGAAGTAGTAGGGATAATAGTTGTAGTTCATGACTCTGCCGCGGTCGTCAAGTTCGGGCAGGTGGAGACTATCGAGGCTAACTCCAAATTCGGACAACGTCGGCGATGTCGTCATAGGCGTTGTCATCTGCAACGACGGGTTATATAGCTCGTCGTCAAATTCAGCCTTGTTCTGCGTCTTTACTTCCTGGGCATGGGCGGCAAGTGCCGTAATCGTTGCCAATACTATGGTGAATATGTGTTTCTTCATGTTCTTCTACTCTTCTTTTCGCTGCAAAAATAGGTATTTTTGTCGAATAAGCAAAGGGTTTTTGGGTATTTTTGTCGAATAAGAGCATGTTTTTAGGTATTTTTGTCGATTAAGCGAGGGTTTTATGGGTATTTTTGTCGATTAAGGATGAAAACATGGATGAAAACAAAAAAAGAAAGAAGTTCAAAACGAACTTCTTTCTTTTGAGGTTGCGGAGAGAGAGGGATTCGAACCCCCGGTACCTCTCGGTACGGTAGTTTTCAAGACTACTGTAATCGACCACTCTACCATCTCTCCATTGCATTGGGGAAACCGTGGTTTCTTGATTGCGGGTGCAAAGGTACGGAGAAAAAATGAAACTACCAAATTTTTCGGGAATTATTTTGCAAAAAAGTTGTATTTTACTTGTTTTTTACCTGTCGTAGAGCAATTTTCGGTGGTTTTTCTTTGTTTTCTGAGTAATTATGTGTAATTTTGCAACATGATTTATCCAAGTAATTTTGAAACCAAGATTGGTTTTGACGACATACGACAACTGTTGAAGCAACGCTGCCTCTCGCGATTGGGCAAGGAGGCAGTGGACGGTGTGGGGTTCTCGGGCGACTGCGCACAGGTGAACCTGTGGCTCAGGCAGGTGAGGGAACTGCGACTGCTGATGGAGAAGGAGGAGGGATTCCCCTTGACATACTTCTTCGACATGCGTGAGGCTGTGAGCCGACTGCGACTCGAAGGCACACACATGGAGGAGCAGGAACTGTTTGACCTCAGGCGCTCGCTCGACACTACGTGCGGAATACTCGCGGTGTTCAACCGGGGCGAGGGCAACGACGTGGGGGGAATGACCTACGACTATCCATCGCTGCACGACATGGCAGAGGGAGTGATGGCTTTCCCCAACATAGTGAGAAGAATAGACCAGATAATCGACAAGTTTGGCAAGGTGAAGGACACTGCATCGCCTGCGCTTGCCGAGATAAGACATAATCTCGCGAAGACTGAGGGCAGCATCTCGCGTACATTATATAATATATTAAGGGCTGCACAGAGCGAGGGACTCGTGGATAAGGACGTGACCCCGACATTGAGAGACGGGCGACTGGTGATACCGGTGGCACCAACGCTGAAGCGAAGGATAAAGGGTATAGTGCACGACGAGTCGGCTACGGGCAAGACCGTGTTTGTGGAGCCCGCTGAGGTGGTGGAAGCCAACAACAGGGTGCGCGAACTCGAGGCTGAGGAGAGGCGCGAGGTGATAAGGATACTCACCGAATTGTCGGCTGAGATACGTCCTTACGTTCCGCAGTTGCTGGAGTCGTATGCCTTCCTCGGAGGCGTGGATCTCGTGAGGGCGAAGGTGGAACTGGGAAAGACCATCGGGGGAATAGAACCGAAGGTGGAGAGCCATCCGCTGATTGACTGGATAAGGGCGGTGCACCCGCTGCTGCAGATGTCATTGGCGAAGCACGACAAGAAGGTGGTGCCGCTCGACATCACGCTTACTCCCGAAAAGCGCATACTGCTCATCTCGGGACCTAACGCGGGAGGAAAGTCGGTGTGCCTGAAGACGGTGGGACTGTTGCAGTATATGCTGCAATGCGGACTGCCTATACCGGTGGGCGAGCGTTCGCGCACGGGTATCTTCGACAATGTGATGATTGACATCGGCGATGAGCAGAGTATCGAGGACGACCTGAGTACGTATTCAAGTCATCTGTTCAACATGAAGAACATGATGAAGCAGGCAAACGGGAGGACGCTGTTGCTGATAGATGAGTTTGGAGGCGGCACCGAACCGCAGATTGGCGGGGCTATTGCCGAGGCGGTGCTCAAGCAATTCTGCGAGAGGAAGACTTACGGAGTGATAACCACCCACTATCAGAATCTGAAGCATTTTGCCGACGATCACGAAGGAGTGGTGAACGGTGCGATGCTATACGATAGACATGAGATGCGCGCCCTCTTCCAGTTGGCGATAGGCCGTCCAGGCTCGTCGTTTGCCATCGAGATTGCCCGCAAGACGGGTATTCCCGAGGAGGTGATACGCGATGCATCGGAGATTGTGGGCTCGGATTATATACAGAGCGACAAGTATCTGCAGGACATCGTGCGCGACAAGCGATATTGGGAGGGAAAGCGCCAGACCATACATCAGCACGAAAAGCAGTTGGAGCAGAAGATTGCGAGGATGGAGGCGGAGATTGCCGACATCGAGAAGCAACGCAAGGACATACTGAGGCGTGCCAAGCAACAGGCCGAGGAACTGCTCGGCGAGAGCAACAGAAAGATAGAGAA
>CALZMK010000347.1 GCA_945788545.1 uncultured Prevotella sp. | reverse complement strand
CAAGAGAGCAATATATGGCTATTGCTGCCGCCTCGTCTGCCACCCATCCACCGCCGAGATGCTGCTCTATAGTCGAGACATCGTCAGCAGATGATTCAGAGAGGGTGAGAGCTGTATTCACCAAATCGGCAAACTGCTTCACTTCATCCTGTTGCTGCGAATACATCTGTGCGAGCACATCAAGACCGTCAAGAATATAACCCTTATATTTGTCGCGGGTTGGTGCTTCGTCCTGCGCCAACTTGTAGATAACGTAAGCCACAAGAGCAGACGGAATATAGCCCAATGGATGCTGGTGAGTCAATTCTGAGGCATCGGCAGCCAATTTGCATACCTCTTGGATGCCCAATCTGTCTGCAGTTGCGCCATACAAAGGTATTGGCGCAATGCGCATAACACCACCACATCCCTTGCTGTTGTTGATGGGGTCAACACCACTAAAGATGTCGTTTAAAGATGAGATGCAGGTATTGCCCGGAGCTCTGCGTACATTCAGCTCTGGCACCTTGCTTATCCAGCACTGGTCATATCCATTCTTTTTATAATCCGTCTGCGTGAACAGCCATTCGATGTATGCCTTGCATATCGACGGCAGGAATGGCTCATTATCTGTTTTTGCATTCAGCAATCCACATGCAGTGAAGAGTGTCATTTGTGTGTCGTCAGATACGACCGCCTTTCCTTTACCGTTTGTCCACCATTGCTTGGTATCAAATCTGGTGATGCCATTGTCTCCATACCTTTTCTGTATGTCGGCGTATGAGTATATAAACTCAACCGGATAACCCAGCGCATCTCCAATGGCTCCGCCAACGAGCGAGCCTCTTATTCTGTCTTTTATTGTATTCTTTTCCATCTTACATTATGTTATTACGTTTATGTAATATGAGAGTAGGTAGTAACCCTACATCTGTCACATATAGTCCAATGTCTTCTTGTCATACAATCCACCATAGAAAGCATCCAACACTTCTTGGAATATGTCATCTGGCGAGACTGCATCGAAGAGTGTCATACAGGAGCGAACCTTTATAGCATCTATTTCACCGAGTATATCTACCGCCGACTCTCCACGGTGTTGCAGCAGAGCCATAGTTATTTCCCTTAGTCTTGCGCGGAGTACGGGGTGCTCATAATATGCTTTCGCCTCGTTATATCCACTGATGCCGTAATATTTGGCATTGGCACTACGCCCCAATACTGCCAACTGCGGAAAGATAAACCATATCCAATGCGAGCGTTTGCACCCGTCCACAATTTCTCTCAAGGCATTCTCGTAGTTGCATTTATGCGCGGTCAGGAATCTTTCAAGATTATAACTGTTTTTGCCCTTTGCGGTGATTATTTCCACAAACTCCTTCGGAAGGATGATATTCTCCACATCAATGGCATCAGCAAAGATCGGTGCAATCTCCTCATCACGGAATCCGGCAATACCGCAACCTATCCTCGTAACAAGGAACGTGAGCCGGCTGTGCTCCTTGGCAAAACGGATGAACGCATCAACGTGGGGTTTGATGGTTTCCACCCCACCTTGCATGGTAGGTATGGCGTAGGTCTGACCATGCAACCCGACACCTTCTCCCCATATGGCACCAAACCTCTCGTAGGCCAACCGTGCGGCACCGCCACCATGTGCACCTGCCAGATTGCTGCCAAACACGAATATCTCATTCTCTTTCAATTCCGAAATTCTTTCGGGTGTATATCTTCTGCCGTACATAAATTCCTATTACGATTTAAAACTCCAATCTGAATCCCTTTTGCTTCAGTTCCTCATATTTCGCCTTGTTGAAGCGAAAGAGGAAAGCCTCTTTCTTCTGAGATGGGTTTACCTTCTCGTCCATCTGTTCAAGCATCTCTAACCGCTTCATCTTGTTGTAAAAGTTGCGGCGGTCGAAACGCACGTCCAGTATGGCCTCGTAAAGATTCTGCAATTCCTTGATGGTGAACTCCTCTGGCAACAGTTCGAAGCCCACAGGTTCAAAATGTATCTGCTGGCGCAATGCCTGCTCTGCCTTTCGGAGTATTTGGTCGTGGTCGAAAGCCAACTGTGGCACTTCGTCCAAAGCAAACCACCGTGCATCAGCAGCATCATCGCCGCCCTTCACTTCCTGCATTCTCACCAAAGCATAGTATGCAATGGTGATGACACGCTCACGAGGATCGCGCTGTGGAGCAGTGAAGGTATGGAACTGGCGGATGTATGCACCTTCCAAACCCGTCTCTTCCTGCAACTCACGCAGCGCACCCTCTTCGGCACTCTCGTCCATCTTCATGAATCCACCGGGAAAAGCCCACCTTCCTTTGAAGGGTTCTATGCCGCGCTGCACCAGCAACACACGTAATTTTGTCCCGTCAAATCCGAAGATGACACAGTCGGTCGTCACACTCGGATGGGGATACTTATAGCAGTATTTCCTGGTTTCGTTACTAATGTCAGTCTTGTCCATATTGTATATTGTGTAAAAATTACGCAGCAAAGGTAGTACCTTTATTTTGAACTGCCAAACTTATTTGCGTAAATTTTACGCAAATAAGTTGATTTTTGCTACACAGACCGTTTCCAACACTGTCTACGGAGAAATATCAGACAACAAGCAAAAAGGACACAGACGCTACGCCGGACAGGCGAGGTCTGTGTCCCTCTTTGTGATATGCCAAGTATAATATCCTGACTTTACTTCATCTTTTCGTTGAAGAAGTCTACGATGCGGGTCATCAGATGATTACGGGTGTTTCCACCGAGGATGAAATGGTTACGGTTGGTATAAACCTGCATCTGGAACTGCTTGTTGGCCTGCACATAAGCCTCGCTCACCTCGGCGCAATTGCGGAAGTGAACATTGTCGTCGGCAGTACCGTGGATCAGCAGGAGTTCGCCGCTGAGTTTGTCGGCACGTCCGATGGGAGAGATGGTATTATAGTTTTCGTTCTCTTGCGGAGTGCGCATGAAACGTTCGGTATATACGGTGTCGTAATAGCGCCAGTTGCTGGGGGCTGCCACTGCCACTCCGCAACGGAAGACGGGACGTCCCTCAGACATCGACATCAGCGTATTGAAACCGCCGAAGCTCCATCCCCAGATTCCGATGCGGTCCTTGTCAACGTAGG
>CALZMK010000346.1 GCA_945788545.1 uncultured Prevotella sp. | reverse complement strand
TCGTTCGTTGATTCTCACGTATGTTGCCTTGATCTTGTCGCACACCCACTGATGCAACTTCTCCATCCTGCGCTTGTTTTCCACCACAGCCTTCATCACCTGGAAATCCTCGGTGATAGTAGCCTTGTGACCCTCCACACGGTTTTTCAGTTTGGCAATGGCGCACACCGTCTTGCCACGGGCGTTTATCATTTGGAACGGAGCCGAAATTGCACCAATCTTAAGTGTGTCAATAGCCCTTGCCACCTCAGGAGGCAATTCGTCCATTTTGAATCTCGAAGTACGCGACATATCCTTCACATTGGCCATCAATCCCTTATTGGCACGTGTGTCCTTGTCGTCGGAGATATACGAGGCACCGTCGTCGAATGAGAACTTTTCTGCAAGGATGTCATTGCGGATAGAGTCGAGGCGCGCCAACGACTTGGTGATCGACGAGTCCGACACCTGCGGTTTAATCAGGATATGACGGCAGTTAATCTTGTCACCACGCTTGTCAATAAGCTGGATGATATGAAAACCGAATTCTGATTCCACAATCTTCGACACCTTGTTGGGTGTGGTCAGGTTGAACGCCACATTGGCAAATGCGGGGTCGAGAGAGCCTCGTCCGGTATATCCCAATTCACCGCCCTGACGAGCCGAACCGGGGTCCTCGCTGTAGAGGCGTGCAAGTGTGGAGAACTGCGTCTCACCCTTGGTGACACGGTCGGTAAACTCGCGCAACTGGTCCTTCACGCGGTTGATTTCCTCCTGCTCAATCTTCGGTGTCTGTGTGATTATCTGCACCTCCACCTCAGTGGGCACGTATGGGATACTGTCCTCGGGCAGGTCCCTGAAGAATCGGCGCACCTCGGCGGGTGTCACCGAGATATCCTTCACCAATTCCTTGCGCATCTCATCCGCCATCTTACGGTCGCGCATGGTGTCGTGCAGTTCATTGCGCATCTGTGCAATGCTCTGCTTCTTGTATTCCTCCAGTTTTTCCTTGGAGCCCACCATCTGCGTCCAGTAGCTTATCTGAGCTTCCACCTCCTGCATGATTTCTGATTCGGTCACCTCGATACTGTCGATGGCAGCCTGATGAAGAAAGAGTTTCTGCACTGCAATCTGTTCGGGTATGACACAGTCGGGGTCGCCATTCCATTTGGCACCCTCCTGTTCGGCCTGCAGTCGTGCCTCCTCGACATCCGACTTAAGAATAGCCTCGTCGCCAACAACCCATATCACCTCATCGACAATACTCTTCTCGACGATCTTGGGTTCCTCGGTCTTGGTCTTCTTCTCTTCCGTAGGTTGGTCCTGTGCCAAAGAGCAAAGTCCCACCAGTGGCAGCATAGCCATCAAGGCGATGCGGAATCTGTTCGTTGTTTTCATGTATATCAATTATGTTTATTTACAGTCTTCAATACTTCGTCGTATATCACCACGTCATATCGCTTGCGAAGGGCATCCAACCATCTCTTCTCGAGTTCGTCCTGCCAGTCGGCAGTCACGGCGGCTTTCACCTCCTCATACTTCTTCTTGCCGTAGCGTTTTTTACGGTATTTCTTATACCATTTCATCTGCCCCACGGAGTCGGCAGCCGCCTTCTCCCACACCTCGCGGTTGCTCACCTCAAAGAGCAGCAATCCGTCGTGGTATTCCTGAATCAGGTATTTCATGGCCTCGTCCACCTTGGCGAGCGAGTCGGCCCTCTGTTGCATAATCTCGGCAGCAGAGAGTCGTCCGTCGGATGATTTCACCATTTCGCTCACCTTGCGCTGGGCGATGGCGTCGCGCAGGTTGCGTTTCTCTATAAAATTAATAATGTTCGCGCGCAAGGAGTCGTATGGCTCCAGTTGCTTGCGGTCGGTCATCTTCACGATATGATAGCCCACAGGCGAGAGGAACGGCTTACTCATCTCACCCTTATTGAGGGAGAATGCCACATCCTCGAATTCCTTGAGTGTCTGACCTGTGCATATCCATGGCAACAGTCCTCCACGCTTTGCCGAACCGGGGTCTTGCGACAGTCGGGTGGCAATATCCGCAAAGTCGGCACCGCTTCTCAGACAGGCATATATCGAGTCAATCCTCGCCTTTGCCGAATCCTGGGCAGTACTGCTTGCCTTCTGCGACAGTCTTATCAAGATATGTGCAGGACGAATGAGCCCCTTATCACCTATCATCTTCTGTCGGTCGTCGTATATCTTCCTTGCCTCGTTCTCCACGTCCTCGGATGTCACCATGGTGGGGCGCACCTGCTGGTCGCGGTATTTGGCAAACTCGGCCTTGAACGACGCGAGCGTGTCGAGTCGTGCGTCGAGAGCGGCAGCCACCTTTAGCTTGTAGTTCACAAACAGTGGCACATACTGCTCCACCGTCGTTTTCTCAATCACCTCGTCACCGTTATTCTTGTTGTAAGAATACTCAAACTCCGACCTCGTCACATTCTGACCGTTTATGGTCATCACGACGGGGTCGGAAGTTTGTGCCCCCGCCGTAGCGGCGAAGGCACATAATATACTTACCAGTTTATTTCTCATTCCTAATTCCTAATTCCTAATTTCTCATTCCTAATTCCTAATTTAATTAAGCGTTCGGACGTGAGTAGTTAGGAGCCTCGCTTGTTATCGAGATATCGTGCGGATGGCTCTCAAGCACACCTGCATTGGTGATGCGTGTGAACTTGGCATCATGCAACTTCTCGATGTTGGCAGCACCGCAATATCCCATACCCGAGCGCAATCCGCCGATGAGCTGATAGATTACCTCCTGAACAGTTCCCTTGTAGGGCACACGTCCGGCGATTCCCTCTGGCACGAGCTTCTTCACGTCCTTGGTGTCGCTCTGGAAGTAGCGGTCCTTCGATCCGTTCTTCTGCTCCATGGCCTCGAGCGAACCCATACCGCGGTAGCTCTTAAACTTACGTCCGTTGAAGATGATGGTCTCACCAGGACTCTCCTCTGTTCCGGCTACGAGCGAACCGATCATCACCGAACTACCACCGGCAGCCAATGCCTTGACGATGTCGCCTGAATAGCGCAATCCACCGTCGGCAATCAATGGAACACCTGTGCCCTTCAGTGCACTGTAAACGTCATATACGGCACTCAACTGCGGAACACCCACACCAGCAACGACACGGGTGGTGC
>CALZMK010000345.1 GCA_945788545.1 uncultured Prevotella sp. | reverse complement strand
TCTAAATATTGCTTCATCTTTAATACTTTAATACTTTAATACTTTAATCTCCCCCTCGGGAACGTGCGTGCTTTTTATTCTCCACTCCTTGGGATAGAGGTTGTTGGCACGATTACCGAGGTTTTTCGCCTTGCCCAGGGGCATACCCCGATATGTGATAGTAACCACGCCACGGGGGGCATCGTCGGGCAGACGAATTGCCTCGCGTCGCAAATAGGCAATGGCTGTGGGATAGTCGATGTCAACCTTCGGAGAACCGTCATCCCCCACCCTCTGCAGTTCCAACTGATGCAATGTCGGCGGCAACTTGTCGAGCGAGGTATTTTTCTGTGCCTTCCACTCGCCCTGTTTGCGCAAAACTGCCATGAAGATACCCTCGCCACGAGTGACACCGGGAATAAACCTATATACAGGTCCCGCGAAATCAGGGAGCAACGACCCTGTGACATGCCATTCGTCGCACACATCCACAGGCAGAATCTCCGCATCATATTCCTCGGTTATCCAGCGCACGTTCTCCTCGTTCTCATGCGTGTTGAATGTGCACGTACTATATACGAGCAATCCCCCAGGACGCAGGCATTTCCATGCCTCTGCCACTATCTCGCGCTGCAAGAGTCGGCATTTCTCCACATTCTGCTCGCTCCATTCCTTTATCGCCTGAGGATCCTTGCGGAACATTCCCTCACCCGAACAGGGGACATCGCAGAGGATGACATCAAACTTCATCTTACTTTTACTGATCTCCTTGGGATAATTGCTGATGACAGACATTCGAGGAGAGCCCCACTTACTCACATTCTCTGCCAATATCGAGGCACGAGTGCGAATCGGTTCGTTGCTCAACAGCCAACTGCCCTCGGGCAATGACGAGATGGCAGCCAACGACTTGCCTCCAGGAGCAGCACACATGTCGAGCATCTCCACCGGTGAGGACACATACTGGCGGAGCGCACACTCGACAAACATCGACGAGGCCTCCTGCACGTAATAGCAACCGGCATGAAGCAAGGGGTCGAAAGTGAAGTTGGGGCGACTGGGCAGATAATACCCATCGACAGACCAAGGCACTCTCTCGCCCCCCTCCACCTCGACATCACACTTTACCCTGTTGAGACGGATGCTTACAGGTGGTTGTTCTTCCAGTCCCTTGACAAAAGCAGCAAACAAACTATCACCCATCGTCTGACGGGTGGCATTGACGAATGCTGCGGGTAATTCTTCTAATTTTGCCATAATCGACTGCAAATATAGGAAAAAAAAAGCATTTATCGGTCAATAAACCCACATTTTTATTAAAAAACGCATAATTAGGACGTTTTTTTTCGTATCTTTGCAACCAAAGCGCCTTTTGTCTCGTCAAAAGGACAAAGAAAACAGAAAACTTATGTTGAACAATAAAAGAAAGAACAATATGAAAAAATTAATGCTTTCCCTGTCCATTGCGGCAATGTTGGCAATGCCGATGACAATGGACGCCTCGGCACAAAGCCACAGGCACACGCCGAGAACAAATGCAAATGTGACAGTAAACAGCAACGGTGCAAAGGTGACAGCCACAATAGCCGACAACGACACTATCACTGGTGTGGTGGCCTACTCCGACACAACAAGTGCAGCAGCAACCAACGACACTGCCGACAACGACGAGCAGTTCACCTACGAATCTCAAGACAATGATATCCATGAACTGCGCGAGGTGATGGACGCCATCGGTCCTATGTTTATGGTGCCAATGGTTATCGTTGCCATCATCTTCCTCGTTGCTCCGGCTATCATCATCTTCATCATCTGCTATTTCATCTACAAGAATCGCCAGCAAAAGCTGAAACTCGCCGAGATGGCAATGAAGAACGGCCAGCCTATCCCCGACTCCGTCCTCGGTTACTCCACAAGGAAACAAGGAAATAACCCTGGACAATATGGAAGACCAGGACAGTCTGGACAATCCGATAGATCAGGAAATAATCCCCCCTCAAAAGGCATCCTTGCCTTGATACCCACCGACGATCAACTCTGGCGCAAGGGCGTGATGCACATCTTCATCGGTGTTGGTCTGATGATATTGCTCGACACTATGATGGGCGACTTCGGATTCTCCATCGGTCTTCTCATAACCCTCTACGGAGCCGGACAGGCATTCATCGCATGGACAAGCAATCGCAATACCAATGCCGCACAGACGAATAGCGAGGAGCCCGTAGCGACAGAAGAGCCAGCAAATGATAATCCATCGAAGGAAGAGACTGCCGAGGCAAGCTCAACCGACGCCATGGAGATATATCCCGACGACAACGAGAAGAAATAATAATATAACAATAGATTCAAGTGGGCAAGATAAGCGATTTAACACTGATTGCACAGGTGGTGATGTTCGACAACAAGCGCGCCTTCGACAGTCTAGTGAAAGAATACCAATCAAGGGTGAGGAAGTTTTTCCTCGCCCAGACTTTGGGTGACGAGCCCCTGAGCGACGACCTCGCCCAGGAGACCTTCGTCAAGGCTTATCTCAAGATCTCCACCTTCCGCGGCACATCGAGTTTCTCCACATGGCTCTTCCGCATCGCCTACAACGTGTATTACGACTACACCCGCAGTCGCCATACCACAAGCAACATCGATGCCGCCAGTGCAATGCCCGCCGAGGGAGCGAGAGACACGGCATTGCAGATGGACCTCTACAAGGCTCTCGCACTCCTCTCCGACGTGCAACGCACATGCATCACGATGCAACTCATCGACGGGCGCAGCATCAGCGACATATCAAGCATCACCGGCATCAACGAGGGAACGGTGAAGTCGCATATCTCAAGAGGAAAACATATAATGACAGAATACCTAAAATCGAATGGATATGGAAGATAACAAAGACATACTACTGAACAACTTGTTTGCCGAAGCGGCAAAGACAGAAATCGCAGACAACGGTTTCACGCGCAAGGTGATGCGCCGGCTGCCATCCCGAGCCGAGCGCATGAGCCGTATATGGACGTGCGTGTGCACAGTGGCGGCAGTGCTGTTGCTCACCTATTTCAAGGCCTGGAACTTTATCTTCGATTGGGCGGTGAATGTGGTGTGCGTATCACACAACATCGACTGGCTTCACATCATACCTCTCATACTGCTCCTTCCCACAGCC
>CALZMK010000344.1 GCA_945788545.1 uncultured Prevotella sp. | reverse complement strand
TCGGTAGTCACCGAACTCGACTGGCAGCTCTACCAACTTCAGCGCAAGTATCTCGACTATCAGGTGAACATCGGCAACCGTATCATCGAGGTGCTGCAGAGTGGTGTGCCCGATGCGGCTGCACAGGCGCAGCATATCTCCGAACCCAAGAAGAAGTTCCAGGACATGCTCGACCGTCTCTTTGCCGAGACAGGCAAGCGGCTCATACGCACCAAGAACGAGATTGCCTTCTCGCAGATTGGCGAGGAACTGTCGCCCTATCAGTTGTCGAGTGGCGAGAAGCAGATGCTTGCCATCCTGCTCACCGTGCTCATCGAGGACAACCAGCATTTTGTGCTCTTCATGGACGAACCCGAGGTGAGTCTTCACATCGACTGGCAGAAAAATCTCATCGACATGATCCTCGATCTCAATCCCAATGTCCAGATTATCCTCACCACCCATTCCCCCGCCGTCATCATGAACGGATGGATGGACAAGGTGACGGAGGTGACGGATATCACGGTGTGATCACTTCGTGAAATTAAAGAATTTAAAAATTAAAGAATTAAAGTCTAATTGAAGCGGCTGAGTGATAATATTACGGCGGGGTATATGACGGCAGCGAATAAGTTGGCGTCGAAGAAGGCCCGGAGGCGTATCGTGGCTTATGTGGAGAGCTACGACGACGTCTTCTTCTGGCGTACTGTGCTTGGCCGTTTTGAGGACGACACTCGCTACTTCGAGGTGATGCTGCCCACGCGCGACAAACTGGAGCGTGGCAAGAAGTCGGCCCTGATGAATGTTATCGGTGATCACGTGGGCCCCGACATGATTGCCTGTGTGGATGCCGACTACGACTATCTCCTGCAAGGTTCATCGCCTATGTCGAAGAAAATCCTCGAGTCGCCCTATGTGTTCCACACTATCGTATATGCCATCGAGAATTATCAGTGCTATGCCGAGAGTCTTAACACCGTGGCGGTGATGGTTACTCTTAACGACCATCGCATCTTTGATTTTCCATCCTTCTTGCGTGATTATTCCGAGGCTATCTTCCCCCTGTTCGTGTGGTCGGTGATGCTCTATCGTTCGGGCGAATATAGCCGCTTCTCGCTTTCCGACTTCAACACAGTCATAGAACTCGGTGGATTCTCCATCCAACATCCCGAGGAGTGTATTGCACATCTGCGTGGCAAGTGCATGCGCAAGGTGAAATGGTTGCAGCAGAAGTTCCCAGGACGCAAACAGAAATATCTCGACACCCGCGACGATATCATCCGTCTTGGTGTGACACCTTCCACCACCTATTTATATATACAGGGCCATCATCTCTTCGATGCAGTAGTGGCGCCGATAATGTCGAAGGTGTGCAATCGTCTGCGCACGGAGCGTGAGAATGAGATTAGTCGCACCGCCGTTCATCGCACACAAATGCACAACGAACTCTCATGCTATGAGAACTCGCTTGCCGACACTAAGCAGATGCTCAAGAAAAACATGGGCTATATGCAGTCGCCCCAATTCCTTCTGCTCCAAGAAACTATAGAGAATAAATTAAGAATTAAGAATTAAAAATTAAGAAACAACGTTCGACGAAGTCAATTTTTAGGCACGGAAATCCACGGCTTTTTATAAAAAATCCACGGCTCATTTGCGCTGAGACAAACTAAGCCGTGGATTTCCGTGCCAAAAAATCTGTGTTAATCCGTGTTTTCCGTGCCTAAATTAAATTTTCCGGGTAAATCTGTGGATAAACACATCACCAGAAATCCACCATACGGATTTCGAATATCAGTGTGCTTCCCCCGGGGATGCTACTGCTTGCACTCGTGCCATAACCCAACTGATAGGGGATATACACCCTGTAGTAGTCGCCACGGCGCATGTTGAGCAATGCAGTGGAGAATCCGTCAACCACACCACTTATTGCAAACTTTGTGGGCGAGGCTATCAGCGGATCGAAGACTCCACTATACGACGAGTCGAAGAGATAGCCCTTGGGATAGGTGGGCGAGGGGATAAGGCGTCCCTGATAGTGCACTTTCACTGAGTCGGTGTATTGCGGATATTCGTCGGCAGCCTCGGGGTCGCTGTCGAGCTTCTCCATCAGGATAAAGTCGGAGTTGGCAGTGGCTGCCGCCTCGTTTTTCGACCAAGTGCGCACCCTCTTCCATGTGTCGCCAGTCATACCCTGCACCTTGGCTGTCAACTCGTCAAAGTATTTGTCGTTGACGTTCACCCAGTCGGCGTATTCTTCCACGGTATTGTCATCCTCACTGCATGAGGTCATGGCAAATAATGCCACGACCATCATGAGTAGGGAAAAGGTTAATTTATGTTTAAACATTTGTCCTTAACTTCTTTAACTTCCTTAACTTCTTTAACTTCCCAAAGAATCACTGCAGCTTCTTCAATAGACTTGCGATGCTCACCTTGTCCTCGATGATACTGTTCAGCTCTGCGATAGGCACGCGCTCCTGCTCCATGGTGTCGCGGAAACGGAGTGTCACACAGTTATCCTTGAGAGTGTCGTGATCCACAGTCACGCAGTAGGGCGTACCGATGGCATCCTGGCGGCGATAACGCTTACCGATAGAGTCCTTCTCGTCATACTGGCAGTTGAAGTGGAACTTCAGGTCGTTGATAATCTCGCGGGCCTTCTCGGGCAGTCCGTCCTTCTTCACCAACGGCATCACGGCGAGCTTCACGGGAGCAAGGGCTGCTGGCAACTTCAACACTACGCGTGTCTCACCGTTCTCCAGCTTCTCCTCCTCATATGCGTGACACATGATAGAGAGGAACATACGGTCAACACCGATGGATGTCTCGATGACATACGGAGTGTAGCTCTCGTTGGTCTGCGGGTCGAAGTATTTGATGCTCTTGCCCGAGAACTTCTCGTGCTGCGAGAGGTCGAAGTTGGTGCGGCTGTGGATACCCTCTACCTCCTTGAATCCAAACGGCATCTTGAATTCGATGTCGGTGGCAGCGTTGGCATAGTGGGCCAACTTGTCGTGGTCGTGGAATCGGTAGTTCTCAGCTCCGAAACCGAGAGCCTGATGCCATGCCATACGGGTCTGCTTCCATTTCGGGAACCAGTCGAGCTCGGTGCCCGGCTTCACGAAGAACTGCATCTCCATCTGCTCAAACTCACGCATGCGGAAGATAA
>CALZMK010000343.1 GCA_945788545.1 uncultured Prevotella sp. | reverse complement strand
TCATTCGCCATCCGCGAACTCGGTTGTCAGGCTGGTGTGAATGTCACTGCAAGTCACAATCCCCGCGAGTATAACGGATACAAGGCATATTGGGCAGATGGTGCACAGGTGCTTGCTCCCCATGACAAGGGAATCATCGACGAGGTGAACAAGGTTACTATCGACGACGTGAAGTTTGAGGGCAATCCCGAACTCATCAAGATTATTGGTGGCGAGATGGACTGGGATTATGTTGCAGCCGTTAAGGAGGCAATGGTTGACCAGGATGTCATCAATCGTCAGAAGGACCTCAACATCGTTTATTCTCCTATGCACGGAACAGGTCGTGTGATTGTTCCTCTCTGTCTCCGTTCATGGGGATTCCAGAACATCAACGTTGTTCCCGAGCAGATGGTTATCGACGGCAACTTCCCGACAGTCGTTTCTCCCAACCCCGAGAATGCCGAGGCAATGACACTTGGTATGAAGCTTGGAACTAAGCTCAATGCCGACCTCGTGATTGCTTCCGACCCCGATGCCGACCGTCTGGCCATCGTTTGTCGCGACAACAAGGGCGAGTGGATTATCATCAACGGCAATCAGACCGCTATGATGCTCTCTTACTATATCATCGAGAACAAGAAGAAGCTCGGCAAGCTCAATCCTTCCGACTTTATGGTTAAGACCATCGTTACCACTGAGGTTATCGCCAAGATTGCACAGCGCAACGGTGTTGAGATTCGCGACTGCTACACTGGTTTCAAGTGGATTGCACGCGAGATTGCCATCTCTGAGGGCAAGCAGAAGTATATCGGCGGTGGTGAGGAGTCATTCGGATATCTGCCATACGACAAGGTGCGCGACAAGGATGCTCCCGCCTCTATCTGCCTTATCTGCGAGATTGCTGCATGGGCAAAGAACAATGGCCGCACTCTCTACGACCTGTTGATGGATATCTATGTTGACTATGGATTCTCTCGTGAGTTCACTGTTAATGTCACCAAGCCAGGTAAGACCGGTGCTGACGAAATCAAGAAGATGATGGCCGACTTCCGTGCTAATCCTCCGAAGGATCTCGCAGGCAGTCCTATCACTGTATGGAAAGACTTCCAGACTCTCGAGGTCACTACAGCCGAGGGCACACAGAAGCTCGATATGCCAGCCACAAGCAACGTGCTGCAGTGGTTCTGTGCCGACGGCACCAAGATCAGCGTTCGTCCTTCAGGTACAGAGCCTAAGATCAAGTTCTACATCGAGGTTAAGGACGACAGCATGAAGACTGCCGCCGACTACGATCGTTGTCTCAAGGCCGCCGACGAGCGCATCGAGGCTATCAAGAAGTCTCTGAATCTCTGATATTGATTTTATTCATCAATAAATAATATTAAGTCGGGCATCCACAAGGGGGATGTCCGACTTGTTTTATGCTTATATCTACCTCCGCAGATCCAATAATCATCCTCCAACTTACAATCGAAGGATGAACGAAGGATGATTGGGGCAGAATGTGACTAGTTTTTCAGTATAGGCACAGATTATTTTCAGTAAAGGCTTAGATTTATTGTAATGCTTTGCCCTGAAGACAATGCATGTGCAGTGTTAGTGATTTATAAAATAATATTAAAAACAGCGAATATATCCGTTTTTCCTTTGGATATTTGAATTATTTGTTCTAATTTTGCAAACTGATAATACGAATATATTGAATTATGAGTTCGCAGAATAATATACTTGAAGTGATTTTGAGCAGTCAACGTTCTGTTTTCAATGTACAATCATTGAGGATGCTGGCAGAGAGCAAGGACAGTCAGAAAATGACCAAGTCACTACACTATTATGTTAAGGAAGGAAAGATACGCAATCCTCGTCGTGGTATCTATACAAAAGCTACATACGATGAGAAGGAAATGGCTTGCAGCCTTTTCCGTCCTGCCTATATCTCGCTTGAGTATGTGCTTCAGCGTTCGGGAATCGTATTTCAATATGATGACACAATAACGTGTATAAGTTATCTGAACCGTACCGTGGAAATTGACGACAAGACCTATCAGTATCGTATCATTAATCCAGAATTGTGGATTGGCATGGATGGTATTGAACAATATGACAACATACTGATTGCCAGTCCTGAGCGTGCGTTCCTTGATATGGTATATCTTAGTGCAGGCAACTGTTATTTAGATAATCTGCACCCGTTAAAAAAGACCAAGGTCAAGCAACTACTGCCACAATATAAGTCAAAGGTGTTAACACAGAGGGTTACTCAATTACTAAATCTAAAATGATTAAAATGATTATGGACAAGAATAAGCATAAACTATATATGGCTCAGATACTTAGCCTTATCTTTAAGGACAAGGATCTCTGCAACATTATGGCATTCAAGGGCGGTACATCTTTGATGTTTTTCCATAATCTCAATCGTTTCTCTACAGACTTGGATTTCAACCTGCTTGTTCAAGATAAAATTAATATGGTATATGATAAGGTTAGAGCTATACTGACACGTTTTGGCACTATTGATGACGAAGCGAAAAAGCTCTATGGACCTGTTCTTGTGCTTAATTATGGCAAAGGTGAGCGTATGCTGAAGGTTGAAATCTCCACTCGCCAGTTTCCTAACCACTATGAGATGCGGTCATTGGCAGGCACGATGGTTCGTGTGATGACGATGCCCGATATGTTTGCTCATAAGTTGTGTGCAATGGGCGAGCGCCTTTCTCCTCGTGACATTTTCGATGTATGTTTTTTCTTACAGAACCATACGGAGATCAACGAGGAGATTGTGTTGATGAGAACAGGGATGAGCGTTAGTGAATATGCAGCTATGTGCGCTGAGCATGTGAAAAAGGCAAGCCCCAAACTTTTGATGCAAGGACTTGGTGAAGTCCTTAACGACTCTAAGACAAAGGCCTTTGTCAGGAACAAACTCATTGATGAGACATCATCAGCCCTTGAGTTGTTTTCTGCTTTTCCACTGGTATCAAAACAAGATTAAAGAAAGGTAACAACAACAGGCTCTACCGCCTTGCACTATTCATTCTATCATCCTTATAACATCCTCCGTAGATTCAATAATCATCCTCCAAGTCCCAATCGAAGGATGAACGAAGGATGAACGAAGGATGAACGAAGGATGAACGAAGGATGATTGGGCAAAAATGTGACTACTTTTTCAGTATAGGCATAGGATTTAT
>CALZMK010000342.1 GCA_945788545.1 uncultured Prevotella sp. | reverse complement strand
TATCGGGGCGCGCTCGGGACTTTCACCCATTAGATTATGCCCATGTCGGGCGAACAATAAAAGTGAAGGGCTACAAACTGTAGCCCTTCTTTCGTATCTTACAGGAGAATCTTTTCGAGGTCCGACAGGTGGGTGATGATGTAGTCGTGGAGACCTACATAAATCTCATTGCGCCCCATAATATTTATATAGCGGCCCACACATTCAGTTTACAGATGCCGGCACGCCTCACGTTGCTGCCCTTGGGAGCCCATAGGCCCACAGTCACCTCCTGGGCTTCGTGGAGTGTAATGCTGAAACAGCGCCAGTCCATCATCGGATCCGTCGGACAGTTACTTTCATAACCATTGACTGCGAAACACACATCTGTCGGCAACCAATTAGCACTTTGGGCGAAAAAGATGGCGCCGAAGTAATATGTTCCTGCCTCCAGAAATACGTGTTGCCCCAGGAGTAACCCAGGCTTGGCCGGCTTGTCGCTGAGGTATTCAAGATAGATATCGCTGTCGCCGAAGCCACGTCCCACGTCGGCCCTATGCACAATCTTGCATCTACTGGTTTCCTGTTCCGTTATCCACCCTTGGGGTAATGGTGCCTCATGGCCCATCCAACAATCCACAACATCGCCATTCTTTATATAGTTGTACATAAGTTCAGCATCAGCCCCATTGAGTTTCTCTGGGATGCGGTCGCCCGCCTTCAATTGAGGGCGAGCGTCCTCTACACGCTGGGCACTGTCACGCCGTGCTGTCATCTGTTTAAGATCCTTCTCTGTCTTCGCTTTTCTTAGCAGGTAGAGCCGGAAATCGTCGGCCTGAGCTCGACTGCCACGATGCCTGTTCTCGTCAGACCGGAAGCCGATGCGCACGGAATCATCCAAGACGACGAAGCGTAACACGTTTTCATACCTGCATGTCTCCTGATTTATCTCAGAAACATAGTTCTTTACCCGCTGGGTGAAAGCTCCTGCATAGATTTCTGCTTTCGACAGTGCCGTGCCGCTATCCTTGTCCTCGGCGTGTTCGTAGTCGTAACGCGCTTGGTCCAAGTTGCACGGTAAGTGCCATGCTTTCACACGTAGTTCATATTCTCCAGCTGGCAGACCATGCACTACCTGACTGACATTGAAATCTTTCATGAAATATGTCAGTGTGCCATTCTCTTCCAGCGTCATGCCACCGTGGGTGTAGGTCCATACATTTAGACTATCGACATCGCAACGGGGATTGTGCATTACCCAAGTCCAGTCTTTCGTCCCTGCCGGTAAGCCTTCATTCGTTTTCCCACATTTACCAAAAAGCCAACATGCGATGAAAACTACAATCCCCAATAGTCCTCCCAATATCCATAATCTTCTCTTCCTTGCCTTTTCTGCTGTCTTATTCTCCACACTCTCCACCCTTGCTTCTTCATCCCCTGCTCCATGCATGTCCTTCTCGTTATCAGCAGGCTCCGTCGCTTCCTCATTTTTGTTCTTGAACTCCCAGTAGTCCGCATAGCCCAGATAACGGGCCAATACGTCCAAGGTTGCTTCACGTGGTGTCCCTCCCTCCTTACGATAGCCCCACATCCGCATCAGCGTTGTTACACTCACCGTCTCATGGACACGTTCGAAGATACGTTCCGACAACCATTTGAAGTTCAATGGTGTCTGCATCTTGCGGCCAGCCTCACGTTCTATTTCTTCACAAAGTTTCTTGTATTCCATAACCGATTCGATGTTTTTTCACTACAAAATTAATTACTGCTAACTAATTCACCAAACTCTTTCGCTCCAAATGACTAAAAACACAAGTGACATTGAAATGGCATTAAAGTGGCATAGTAACTACCAGCGTTTATATCTATTTTTGCCCCAGCAATCAACCTCGCAGGTATGCTATAATTACAATGTTTATGGTAAAAACAATTGGAATGTTTATGGTAAAAACAATTGGAACGTTTATGACACAATTTGAACGTAAATGCCACGCATTTGACACTCAAATGCCACAAATACTATTTGTAGAACAGGGCAAAACGCGAGTATCTTTGCAAGCGAAAACCTCACAAACAATGAAACAACGCATAAACCGAGGCTAACCTAACTATATTCAATATAAACAACTATTAAATTCTTAACAACAACCAAAATGAAGAAATTGATTTATTTGCAAGCTATGCTTTGCATCATGTTCGCGAACAGTCTCAGTGTCTTAGGGCAAAACATTACAAAACAGGCTGAGGCAAATGCTGATTATTTCAAAAATGAAGGTGTAAAAAGCTGTACCGACAAGGACGATTTTATAGCCGAAGCTAAAAAGCTAAGCAGTGGAGTTATCGATGGTGTAGACATAATAAGGGGTGGCTACCGACTGGAATTGCCTATTGATATTATTAGTGTCAGCGGAAAAGCTGCTCAAATTAATCCGTCCAAGAACTTCATATCTCTTGAAATAATTGATTTCGAGAATGAAGGTAAAACTGTTCTCATGCACCTAAATGTTCCAGAAATTAATCAAAACGCTACTCTCTCATGGTCAGGAAAGAATGTGAAATTGGCGGCAGGCATAAGTAATGGTGATAAAATAGTAACACTGCTTCGAGGTACCACTCCCTGCGCTGCATTAATGGTACAAAAGGCCGAAAACAAAAGATTAGGCTTGATAGTGTCTTCTAAAGGATCTATTAGCAACTTCAGCAGAGGCATGCTGCGTTCTGAGGTGGAGAAAGAGTGCGCCACATTGGGGTTGAGCCAGTTCAAGTTCACTCGTAATAGCGGTAAATACAAAGTCTACTCTTTATTCTGGCTTGATATGCAGAAGCAGTATGACCTATTTGGAGATTATCACTACAACATGAGGAATGATAAGAAATGGGGTGAATTCTATTTCGACTCTCAAGACAGACTTATGAAATGGTTCCTATATATGTAACAATTTATAGAGACGAGTCATAATTGAAAAGGAGCTGAATAAATATGCCAAACACTTCGGCATCCCGAACTCCTGCTAAGCCAATACTATAATGGGTTCGGGATGCCGAAGTGTTTTAGGAACAGAAAAATATCAGTCTCACACATGTTATAGCCTCTATTCGTGGCTGTGAGAGTAAGACATATTTTAAGCACAATTCATGAGGATTGTCCTTGCTTCCAATATTATGTGATGCATATCGTTATGAGAAGTGAGTCAACTTGC